>NZ_MJUY01000050.1:0-227759 GCF_002237635.1 Acetobacterium sp. MES1 | reverse complement strand
CCTGGACTGGAGGGCATGCCGATGGCGAAGTAGATCTGCTTCAGGTGGCAATCCGGGAAGCCAAAGAAGAAACCGGATTAAGCACGGTGACAGCGATGTCTGACAATATTATTTCATTGGATATTTTGCCGGTTTTTGGTCATCTTAAAAATAATCAGCCTGTTTCAGCCCATTTGCATTTATCGGTGGCCTATTTACTTTCGGCTTCTGAGGATGAATCACTGGCCATCAAACCGGATGAAAACAGTGGGGTCCGGTGGATTGCCATCCCCGAACTGGCCAACTATGTCAGTGAACCCCATATGCAGGTAGTTTATGATAAAATTTTAAATAAGCGCTGATCATTACTATTTAGTTTGGAATAACTTTGATGAGCGTTAAAAATCAAGGAGGGTCTATGTCAATATCGAAAGCCATTGAATTTTCGGCCAAAGCCCATGAAGGTCATTTTCGCAAGGGCTCTCAGGTTCCCTATATTACGCACCCTTTTGAGGTCGCCAAAATACTTAGCGAAGCCGTCGATCCGGAAGAAAATGAAGGCCTGATTATGGCCGGTCTGCTCCACGATACGGTGGAAGACACCGACACCAGTCTGGTAACCATTCGTCGGGAATTTGGCGATGCTGTCGCCGATCTGGTCGCCTCCGACTCGGAAAATAAAAGCTTGCCCTGGGAAGCCCGCAAGCAGCATACCATCGATTTTTTAAAAAATGAAGCAACCCGGGAGATGCAGATGCTGGCCTGTGCTGATAAGCTGGCTAACTTAAGAAGTGTTAAAGCCGATTACGAAAGAATCGGCGAAGAGGTCTGGGATATTTTTGTCAGAGGCAAGGAAAAGCAGGCCTGGTATTACCAAGGCGTGCTGGATGCATTGGCACCGCTGGAAGGCTTAGCAATGTATGCTGAATTGAAAGCACTGATACAGGAGATCTTTGACTAAAAGAAGAAATCCTGTTAGAAACAAACAACGTGAAGAGGCAGAAGTACGGAGTGTTAATTCCTTGGATTGTGTAAGGAATTATCTGGCTTGACAAAACCACTATATACAAGTATAATTCTAAACAGTTTATTAATACGTACAAGGTTACCCAATTAAACAATTAAAAGTATAACTGTGATATGAAATCACTGGAAGTCATGAATGTTGTGTGAGCACATTTATGGCTTTTTTTGCGCAATGCAACTAATGTTTATGATCGGTAATCGGGTATAATTATTTTTTTCAGTCAATCGATAAGAAAATAACTATAACCAGCAGGTATTGCAGACCCTCAAATCAAGAAAATACGCAAAATTTATCAGACTCTAAAAATTCACAGATGACGTGACAATACCAACAAAAACGCAGCCATGAAGGTTTTAAATTCCCCAGCGGGATGAAATTTTCATGGTTTTTTTATATACAAATCAGTGATAAAAATATGAGAAACACAGGAGAAAAGATGAAGAAAAAAATTATATGTTTAGGATTGGTCTGTCTGATGTTTGCCATGATGCTAACTGGTTGTGCCAGCAATGGTGGAACCGATAAAAAAACAGCACGGGCCGCTGACGAGTTGGTATTGGCCATTGGTGGGGAACCGGATGACGGTTTTGACCCCACCACCGGTTGGGGTCGCTATGGCTCGCCATTGTTTCAGAGTACCCTGCTGACCCGGGACAACGATCTGAATATCGTGAACGATTTGGCCACCGGTTACATCATCAGCGACGATGGGTTGACATGGTCCTATCAGATCCGCAAGGATGTGAAGTTTTCTGATGGCACCCCATTAACTGCCGCCGATGTTGTATTCACCTACGAAACGACCGCCAAAAGCGGATCAGTGGTGGATTTAAGCGTGATGGTCAGTGCCAAAGCGATTGATGATTATACCGTGGAATTCAAGCTGAATAAACCCCAGTCAACCTTTCTTTATACAACCGCTGCCCTGGGGATTGTGCCAAAAGCCAGCTATAGCAGTGATTATGCCCAGAAACCAGTGGGTTCCGGTCCCTATAAATTTGTACAATGGGACAAGGGTCAACAGCTGATCGTTGAAGCCAACGCCAATTATTATGGGACTAAACCTGAATTTAAGAAGGTGACCTTCCTCTATCTCAGTGAAGAAGCGACTTTTGCCGCTGCTAAAGCTGGTGAAGTGGATATGGCGTCCATTGTTCCCTCACTGACCAGCCAGAAAGTGGATGGGATGACCCTAAAGACCGTCGATAGTGTTGACAATCGGGGGATTTCCCTGCCTTATGTCAAATCGGGTACTGCCACAGCCGAAGGTTATCCCATCGGCAATGATGTCACCTCAGACCTGGCCATTCGTAAAGCGATTAACTATGCCATTGATCGACAAAATCTGGTCGACGGGGTTTTGCTTGGCTATGGTTCTGAAGCCTACTCAGTCTGTGATGGATTACCCTGGGGCAATACTGAGACAGCAATTACCGATGGTGATAGTGAAGGGGCTAAAAAGATGCTGGCCGACGGCGGCTGGATTGACAGCGATGGCGATGGCATCGTTGAAAAAGATGGGGTTAAAGCCGAGTTTACCCTGATCTATCCATCATCCGATAAGGTCAGACAATCATTGGCTATCTCTGTTATTGATATGATTACCCCAATTGGGATCAAAGTTAATGTGGAAGGAAAAAGCTGGGACGAAATTTACAAGCTGATGTTTTCAAATGCAGTTCTATTTGGCTGGGGAAGCCACGACCCGATCGAGATGTACAATATTTACTATAGCGGCAACGCCGGTATTGAGACCAATGATCCCACCTTCTACAAAAATGATAAGGTCGATGCCTATATGAATCAGGCCCTGGCTACGACCGATGAAGCCGCTGCCAACGAACTCTGGAAAAAAGCCCAGTGGGATGGCCAAACGGGCTTCAGTACCTTGGGGGATGCTCCTTGGGCCTGGCTGGTAAATATCGATCATCTTTACCTAGTGGATGACAGTCTGGACATCGGCCAAAATCGCACCGAGCCTCACGGTCACGGTTGGCCAATTACGGCGAATATCACCGAATGGCATCGAAAATAAATATGAACTCAGCAAAATATGTAGCGGGCAAAGCCCTGCGAATGCTTTCTTTGCTGATTGCGCTGTGCATTGTGTCGTTTATCTTGGTCAAAAACTCGCCCATTGATCCGGTTCAGGCCTATATTGGTGCCGATATGATGCGGGTTTCGGAAGAACAGCGGGAACAGATTGCTGAAAACTGGGGGCTTGATAAGCCTCCAGTTGAACAATTTTTAAGCTGGGCTGAGGCCATTGTACAGGGTGATTTTGGTACCTCAATGATCTATCGGGCGCCGGTTCTTACGGTGATTGGCAATCGCTTTACGGCCTCACTGGCCCTGATGGGGGTAGCCTGGCTGTTATCGGGAATTTTTGGATTTTTGATGGGGATCATTGCCGGAATGAACAAGGGCAAACTGATTGATCGGGCGATCAAATGGTATTGCTTAACCCTGGCGGCAACCCCAACCTTCTGGTTGGGGTTAATTCTACTGATGATTTTTTCGGTCTGGCTGGGTTGGTTTCCCATCGGACTGGGGGTACCGGTAGGGGTTCTATCTGAAAACGTGACCCTTTCTGAAAAAATCTATCATCTGATTTTGCCAGCCCTGACCTTAAGCATTGTCGGTGTTGCCAACATTGCCCTGCACACCCGGCAAAAATTACTGGATGTATTGGAAAGTGATTATATTTTGTTTGCCAGAGCCAATGGCGAGTCGGGTCTGGGTCTGGTGTGGAAGCACGGTGTAAGGAATATTATGCTACCAGCGGTAACGTTGCAATTCGCTTCTTTCAGTGAATTGTTTGGGGGATCTGTGCTGGCGGAACAAGTTTTTTCCTACCCGGGTTTAGGTCAGGCAACGGTTCAGGCCGGACTTCGGGGGGACGTTCCACTATTACTGGGGATTGTCTTAATCAGTGCGATATTTGTATTCACCGGGAATCTGATTGGCGATATTATCTGCTCGGTAGTGGATCCCCGGATTAAGGAAGGAAGAGCATCCGTATGAATGTGTTAACTGAACCAGAAAATACCATACTCGAGGGTGCGCAAAGAAATGGGATTCGCAGTTATAAACTGAACCGACGACAAAAAACCCTGATTATCACCGGATTTTGTACGGCTTTGCTCATTGGGATCATGATTGCGGCTCAGTTAATGAGCAATGCGGGGATTGCGACCAATTTTACCCAACAAAACCTGGCGCCGTCCTGGGAGCATCCATTTGGAACCGACTGGCTGGGACGGGATATGTTTACCAGAACCATTAAGGGGCTTTCCATCAGTATTCAAATTGGTCTGCTGGCATCGAGTGTTAGTGTGGTCATTGCCCTGGTGCTGGGGATGGCCGCTGCCACCATGGGTGAAAAGGTTGACGCCGCCATTTCCTGGCTGGTCGATTTGTTTATGGGGGTTCCCCATCTGGTGGCCCTGATTCTGATTGCGGTGGTTCTCGGTGGTGGCGCCAAAGGCGTCATTATCGGGGTGGCGCTAACCCATTGGCCCAGTCTGACCCGGGTGATCCGGGCGGAGGTCATGCAGGTGCGTACTTCGCAATATGTGCTGGTTTCACGGCATATGGGGAAAGGTCGCTGGTGGATCGCCACCAAACATATTCTGCCGCATTTGCTGCCCCAGTTTTTTGTCGGTCTGATTCTGATTTTTCCCCATGCCATTTTGCATGAGGCATCGATTACCTTTCTGGGCTTTGGATTATCACCCCATCTGCCAGCCATCGGCGTGATTCTGTCTGAATCGATGGGGTATCTGGCGGCCGGGATGTGGTGGCTGGCGTTTTTTCCGGGTCTTTCGCTGTTAGTTATTGTCCGGGCCTTTGATGTCATCGGCGATAATCTGCATCTGTTGATGGATCCTCACAGTGCCCACGAATAGAAGGAGGGATGCGGTTAAATGAATACAAAGCAAACGAGTAAGTTTAGTCACTCAAATGCGAGTATAATGAATAGAAGCACAGAAAGTCTGGCTAATCCGGAGGAATTGCTGGTGGTAAAAAATCTGTCGGTTTCCTTTATTCAGTATGCAAAGGGCTTGAAACAGCTAAATCTGGAAGTTATTTGTGACCTTAATGTCAGTGTTAACAGCGGAGAAATTGTCGCTATTGTTGGTTCCAGTGGATCAGGAAAAAGTTTGTTGGCACATGCCATTTTAGGCATTCTCCCTACCAATGCCAAGGTTACCGGGACAATCCGCTATCAGGGTCAAGCTCTGACAACAGAACGCCAGAAAGTCTTTCGGGGCCAGGAAATCAGCCTGATTCCCCAGTCAGTCAATTACCTGGATCCACTGATGAAGGTTGGTGAACAGGTGCAAAATACCATCAGGACAAAAGATGCAAAACAGCTGCAGCAGCAGGTCTTTGAGCGCTATCATCTGTCAAAAGAAGCTGGTCTGCTCTATCCCTTTCAATTATCCGGGGGGATGGCCCGGCGGGTTTTGGTGGCGACGGCGGTCAGTGGCGGAGCCAAATTGATTATTGCCGATGAACCGACCCCGGGACTACATCCGGAAGTGGTGGCAGAAACCCTTGCGCACCTTAAAGAATTGGCCAATCAGGGTTGTGGGGTGATGATGATTACCCATGATATTGAGGCAGCCATGAAAATTGCGGACCGGATTGCAGTGTTTTATGCCGGTACAACCGTCGAAGTAGCCCCCATCGAAGATTTTAAAGAACGGGGCGAAGCCCTGCGGCATCCCTATACCAGAGCGTTGTGGATGGCCTTGCCGGAAAATGACTTCAAACCGATTCCCGGTTTTCAACCGACACCGACAGACTTGCCTCCGGGTTGCCTGTTTGAACCCCGCTGTCACTTAAGAACAGCGGAATGTCAATGTGGAAAACCGGAGATGCAGGATCTTCGGGGTGGACAAGTGAGGTGTATCCATGCGACTTGAAGCAAAAAATATCGGTTTTGGTTATCATCAAAACAGCTGGATTTTTAAACACATCAGTTTAGCTGTTGAATCCGGAGAAATTGTGGCCTTGACTGGTAATAGCGGCTGCGGCAAAACGACGCTGGCCAAGGTTTTAGCTGGTTACGAGAAGCCCAGAGAAGGACGGGTCGAATTAAACGGCAAGGCGAATACTTTTGCCGGTTATAATCCGGTTCAGATGATTTTTCAGCATCCTGAAAAATCAGTCAATCCACGCTGGCGCATCCGTGACACCGTCAACGAAGGCTGGCCAGTTGATCAGGAATTGTTGTACCGGTTGGGAATTGAAGAAGTCTGGATGAACCGCTGGCCCAATGAATTATCCGGCGGCGAGTTACAGCGGTTTTGTGTCGCCAGAGCACTGTCCCCGAATACACAGTTTATCATTGCCGATGAAATGACAACCATGCTTGATGCCATCACCCAGGCCCAAATCTGGGAAGTGGTGCTGGATCTGGTCAAGCAGCGGAACATGGGGATGATCATTGTCAGCCATGAAGAGAAACTGATTAAACGGATTTGTGATCGGGTCATTGATCTGGAAGCGGTACTAAATAATTGTGAGGGCGAGATAAAGAACCTTGATCTAAAGCCGGATGGTCTATTGGTTTCTCAGCTGGAATAAGCACTTAAATCGAAGTAATAAAAAAGACAAAAGCAGGCTGAATCACCAGTCTGTTTTTGTCTTTTTTTGCTTTGTAATCCTGTAATCGAAAACAAAAATTTAAACGCCATCTATTTAACAGACTGTTAACAATCTCTTTACCTCCTCAAAACCTTTTATGGTTTTTTATTTGATAAGATAGCTATGCAAACAACGATAATCAAGGAAATTTGAAGGAGAAAAAAATGTCAAAAAAATTAAAAAGAGTTTTAGTATCACTGTTAGTTGGTGCGACCGTACTGACCCTGGCAGGATGCGGTTCATCTGGATCAACAACGACCTCAACAACGAAAGAGGCGGTTTCCGGTGAAATCAACGGTGGCGGTTCCACTTCAGTACAGAAAATTATCGATGCAGCTGGTTCAGAATTTACAGCCTTAAACCCTGATGCTAAGTTCACCTATAGCGGAACGGGTTCGTCTGATGGGATTAAAGGCGCAACCGCTGGTACCTATTCCTTTGGCTGTGCTTCCCGGGAATTGAAAACCGAAGAAAAGGGTAATTTAACGGAACTAATCTTTGCTTATGATGGAATTGCCATCGTCTTAAACCCGGCTAATACGGTTACCAACCTGACCAAAGATCAGGTAGCTAAAATCTATATGGGCGAAATTACCAACTGGAGCGAAGTTGGCGGAGCCGATGGAACTATTGTTGTCGTATCCCGGGAAGATGGATCGGGAACCCGAGATGCAGTCGAAGAACTGGTTGGCTTTAAAGAAAAATTGAAAGCCGATGCCACCATCAAAGAAGGTAACGGAAATGTTCAGACTACGGTAGCTGGAAATACCAATGCCATTGGCTATGTTTCGTTAACCTTTGTTGATAAAACCGTTAAAGCCATTGATGTTGACGGCGTAAAAGCAACCGTTGATAATGTTAAAAACAAAACCTACCCCATTTCACGACCATTTTTGGCCATGTATGACGAGTCAAAAGTTGACGATGCAACCCTGGCATTCCTTGACTTCCTGATGAGTACCGAAGGACAGGCGATCGTAGAAGAACACGGTGGTATCGCAGTTTAATACCAAAAAACTGAGACTCCTGAGAAGGAGTCTCTCTTCATTAAAATAATCCCATGACATCAGGTGACCAGCATGGGTATGAAAAGGAGCGTTTATTTTGCAGGCAATTAAACGTAAGAAACGAAAAGAAACAATCATCGAAGGCTTTTTTTTAATCTGTGCTTTCGTAGCTGTAATCAGTGTACTGGCGATTACAGTTTTCGTGTTTTTTAACGGACTTAAACCATTTATTTCGAATAGTTATCCACTATGGGATTTTTTAACCGGCGTTGAATGGCGCCCGGGTTCAAATATGTACGGGATCTTTTACATGATTGTGGGATCCATTTATGCAACCTTCGGAGCGATACTAATTGGTGTACCCGTAGCAATTCTTACCGCCGTTTATATTTCGGAACTGGCTGGTTCCCGGCTGGGCAAGATGATCCGTTTTGCGGTAGAACTACTGGCAGGGATCCCATCGGTTTTATATGGGGTTTTTGGCTTGGGGATTATCGTTCCCTATGTGCTTAAAATTTCCCCCATGGCTCAGGGGGAATCGCTGCTGGCGACGATCCTGGTGCTGGCAATTATGATTTTACCGACCGTGGTCAGCATCTCAGAAACGTCCATCAGCGCTGTCCCGAAAGAATATCGGGAAGGCTCTTATGCCCTGGGGGCATCAAAAATCCAGACGATTTTTAAGGTCGTGTTGCCAGCTGCCCGATCGGGAATCATGACCGGGGTGATTCTGGGGATTGGCCGGGCCATCGGCGAAACCATGGCGGTGATGCTGGTTTGTGGAAATCCCATTGCGGGGATTCCCACCAGTCTGTTTGATCAGATCCGGCCGCTAACGACCAATATTGCCCTGGAAATGGGCTACGCCTCCGGGGTTCACCAGGAGCTGCTGTATTCAACTGGGGTGGTCTTATTTATTTTTATTATGATCATCAATCTGGCTGTCAATAAACTGGTTAAGGCAAAGGTAGGTAGTTAAATGGGAAGAACAGCAAAAGATAGTTTAGTCAAAGGGATTATTTATCTGGCCACTGGCATCACCTTAAGTGTCTTGCTCTCGATTGTCGGGTTTATTTTTGTAAAGGGAATTGGTCTGGTAAACTGGGATTTCTTGACCCGGGATTATAACGAAAAGGTCGTCTACGCTTTTGTGGAGTCTGGTGAGGTGCCATTGAGCATTGACGAAGAAAGCCTGAAAAGCAAGCAGCCTTATGATCAACGCTATGAAACACTGCAAGAAGGCCCCATCTATGTGGAAAACATCGGCGCTGCCATTGCCAGTGTTTCTTATAAAAATCACAGTACCGAGCGGGAACAGATTGTGATTAGTTACATTGAAAAAGACTCGCCGCTTAACGGGGCCATTGATTCAACCGGAAAGGCAATCACCATTGGCACCGATTATATTCTCCAGAGCATTAACGGCACTGATTTTGGCGACATGACGCTGGAAGAAGTGGCAGAAACGATCACTGCAGAATCGGGCGAATTGAAAATAAAAGTTGTTCAACCCGGCGGTGGGATCAAGTCGAATATCATCACCACGTTGTATATGGTCTTGCTGTCACTGATTGTGGCCTTACCATTGGGGATATTCGGGGCGATTTATCTGACCGAATATGCCAAGCCCGGACGACTGGTCAATGCCATCCGTTTCGCCGCTGAATGTCTGGCGGGGATTCCCTCGATTATTTTTGGTCTGTTTGGGATGGCCTTCTTTGTAGTCGCAATGAATTTTCAAATCTCACTGATCTCTGGTAGTCTGACCGTGGCCATTATCCTGCTGCCGGTTATCATCCGGAGTACCGAAGAAGCCTTAAAAACCGTGCCGATGGCCTTTCGGGAAGGTTCACTGGCCCTTGGTGCCACCAAGCTGCAAACCATCTTTAAGGTGGTGTTGCCCTGTGCGGTTCCTGGAATTGCTACTGCAGTACTGCTTAGTATCGGTCGGGTAGTTGGTGAGTCGGCGGCCTTATTATTAACTGCTGGAACCGTAGCACAAATACCCGGAACCCTCTTTTCACCGGGTAGTACCCTGACGGTACAGGCCTATTATGTGGCCAAAGAAGAAGGGAACATCGAACTCGCCTGTGCGATAGGGATTGTCATAATTGTCATTGTTATTGTACTGAACAGCTTGTCCCGGATCACTTCTGACAAGTTGGACGTCTTTAATAAAAAATGAGGAGTAATATGGACACAAATATAAAGTTTAATACTAAAAACCTGGATTTGTTTTATGGCGATTTTCAAGCCCTTAAATCAATCAATATGGAAATCCGCGAAAAGGAAGTGACGGCTTTCATCGGCCCTTCCGGCTGTGGTAAGTCGACTTTTTTGCGCTGTCTCAATCGGATGAATGATCTGATCGACTGCGTTAAAATAAAGGGCGAAATTCTCTTTGACGGCAAAGATATTAACGGGCCCATTGATGTCATCAATCTGCGAACCCGGGTGGGAATGGTGTTTCAAAAACCCAATCCCTTTCCGATGAGTATTTATGAAAATATCGCCTATGGTCCCAAATGCCAGGGAATGAAGGATAAAAACCAACTGGATGCCCTGGTAAAAGAAAGTCTGACAAAGGCAGCCCTTTGGGATGAAGTCAAGGATCGACTCAACAAATCGGCTCTGGGTTTATCCGGTGGTCAACAGCAACGGCTTTGTATTGCCCGGACCATTGCCATGAACCCGGAGGTGATTTTAATGGATGAGCCGACCTCGGCGCTCGACCCCATTGCCACGGCCAAGATTGAAGATCTGATGTCCAGTTTAAAGAAAGATTATACCATTATTATCGTCACCCATTCGATGCAGCAGGCCGGGCGAATCTCAGATAAAACTGCTTTCTTTCTGATGGGCGAGGTGATCGAATTCAATGAAACACCGATCATCTTCACAAACCCCCATGATAAACGGACTGAGGATTATATCACCGGACGTTTCGGTTGATAAGGAGAATGAAATGCGAATTGAATATAATGAAGAACTGCGAATGATCAAAGATGAAATCTTACGGATGTCTGCGATGACTGAAAAAATGCTGTCTGATTCGGTAGCTGCGCTAAAATCGCAGGATTGCGAACTGGCCCGATCGGTCATCGACCGGGATGATCTGGTGGATGCCAAAGAAATTGAACTGCAGCTGGTAGTCAGTCAGGTGATTGCGACCCAGGGGCCAGTAGCCACGGATCTGCGGCGGCTGGCATCGACCTATAAGATTATCACCAATCTGGAGCGAATTGCTGATTTAGCGGTGAATATTTCCAAGCGGGTGCTGGAACTGTCGGAAGTTGTGTATATGAAACGACTGGTTGATATTCCCCGGGCCTGTGAATTGGCCGAAAAGTTGTTAAAGCTGGCTATTGCGGCCTTTGTTCATGAAGACATTAGTCGCTTAAGAGAAGTGGTGGATATGGAAGACGAGATTGATGCTCTGAATATTCAGATTCATCATGAATGTTTGGCCTATATGATGGACAATTCAAAAAATATCCATCAGGGCTCGGTATTTATTTTCGTCGGTTCCTATCTGGAGCGGATTGGTGACCACGCTACCAATATTTTTGAAACAGTCTTTTATATCGTTACCGGTGACTACATTGATTTTAACGACCTGGATGAAGAGACGATTGAACAGACACTGGCTCTCCAAAAAAAGATCAAGGCCATGGAACTTGAAAAATCAGCGAAATAGCTATTAAAAACAAGCACAAAAAGTCGGATGAATAGAAAATCCGACTTTTTTTGCAATTTAATTTGTATACCGTTAAATTTTAAATAGTTGATAAGCAGGCATCGATTTGGGTAAGTAACTATTCAAACAAAAACAAAATATGTCTTAAACAAATGGGCAAGTCGAATAATTATGATGGCAATTTCTGCCAGTCCTGATTATAATGATCGTAGGCAGAGAATGATTATTAATTATTTTACGAAAGTCATTACCAGGTTGAATTTTTGCAAAAGGACTGGAAGCTACTATGAATACGAAAGAAACACAAAGCGCCACAACTGTTATCGGCGAAGATAAAGACAGCGAAGAGCGGTTAAGACGACTGGTCGATATTCTTAAGCATCCTTCAGAGTCCATTCAGGAATTTCTGGACTATGCACTCACCCAGGCCATCGAACTCACTGGTAGCCAGATCGGGTACATCTACCATTACCATGAAGACCGAGAAGAATTTATTTTAAATACCTGGTCTGAAGAGGTCATGGAAGCGTGTCATGTAGAAAAACTGGAAACCGTCTATCAATTGGATAAAACCGGGATTTGGGGGGAAGCCGTGCGCCAGAGACGGCCAATTGTCATAAACAATTATCAACAAAAAAATCCGCTCAAAAGAGGTTATCCCAAAGGACATGTCCCGCTTTACAATTTTTTGACCATTCCTGTTTTTAAGAATCAGGAAATTGTTGGGGTGGTGGGGTTAGCCAATAAAGCGACGGATTATGTCGAAAGAGACATATTGAACATCACCCTGTTAATGGAAAGTGTCTGGACGGTTACCGAGACGAAAAAAGCGGAACAGGCCTTAGCCCAAAGCAACGCCCGCTATGATAAGCTGGTACAGCGGATTCCTGTGGGGATCTATACCATGCGCAGAAAAAGTACCGGCGAAACCCGGTTTGAATACTGCAGTGAAAAGTTCTGCCAGATGCTGGGCTTAACGGTTGCTGAGGTATTGGCCGATACCGAGGCGGTTGATCGGGCCATTTTTCCGGATGATCGGAAATCGCTGAGAGCGGCAAAAAAAGGGGCGGCCAGCCGTGGACAGAGCTTTCGCTGGGAAGGGCGTAGCCAGATTGGGGGAGCGATCCGTTGGATTCGGTTTGAATCCGAGCCAACCCCGTTGAAAAATGGTGATTGTCTTTGGAATGGTGTCCTTCTTAATATTTCAGAGCAAAAACAGGCTGAAGAAGAATTAAAACGAACATCTACCCGGCTTACCCTGGCTACTCGGGCTGGGCGGGTCGGAATTTGGGATTGGGACATTTTATCCAATCAAATGCTTTTTGATGACTTAATGCTGGAGCTTTATGATCTACCAGAAAAAAACTATTGGGTTCCGGAACAAATCTGGAAACAGGTCATTCACCCCGACGATTTAGAACAGCTAATCGCAGCGTTAGAACAGGCTATCCGGGAAAAACAAGAATACAATTTTGAGTTCCGGGTGGTCTGGCAGGATGGTTCCATTCACACCATTCGTGCTTTAGCAACGGTACAGTACGACGAAGGTGGAAACGCTGTGCGGATGATTGGTACGAATTGGGACATCTCAGAAGAAAAAGAAGCCCACGCCCGAATAATCGAAACAAATCGACGGCTCCAGGATGAAATCATTGAACGACGATATATCGAAGAAGCCCTCAGAGCCAGCGAAGAAAAATTCAAGGCTATCATTGAGACATCTCCGGATGGGATTGCAATTTCATCCATGGATGGGGTGGTAGAGTTTGCAACCGAAAAATCGTATTCAATGTGGGGCCTTGACTCCATGGCAGAATGTGTTGGGAAAAATATTTTGGAATTTATTCACGAAAGCCATCAACAGAAAGCAATTTACTATATCACCGAAATGATCAAGGGAAATCTAACTGGAGCTGCTGAATATTTGATGGTACGAAAAGACGGCAGTCATTTTTATTGCGAGGTTAATGCTAATATTCTCCGGGACAATAACAACAATCCCATTGGTGTACTTTACATGGAACGGGACGTAACGGAGCGTAAACGGTTGGAAGAAGAGTTAAAAGAGTTGGCCATTAAAGATCAACTTACCGGTCTTTATAATCGTCGTAAGATTGATGAGGTGCTAAAGCAGCAAAAGTCTGCGGCAGATGATATGGTGCGGGATTTATCGGTGATTATGGTGGATATTGATTTCTTCAAAAAAGTGAACGATCAATTTGGTCATCAGGTTGGTGATCAGGTGTTAACAGAGATCACCGAGATTCTGGCCAAAGGAATCCGGAGAAATGATGTTTTAGGTCGATGGGGCGGCGAAGAGTTTATCATTATCTCTACTGACACGGATCTGTCTGGGGCCATGGTTCTGGCCGAAAAACTTCGGGTAATGATTGAATCGCATGTGTTTAGGCAGGTGGGAAAAAAGACCTGCTCTTTTGGAGTATCCCAATTGCGTAAAAACGAAACGATTGATGCCCTCTTAATCCGCTCGGATCAGGCCCTCTACCGGGCTAAGAGTCAGGGGCGAAATCGTGTGGCCGCTGAAAGTTAAGGATAGAAGGAGGAACTAAATGGAAACCATTCATGAAGCGAAAAATAAGTTCTATATGGGCGTCAATGAAGATGAACCTGTCGGTTTATTGAGTTATCACCTTGAAGGCCAACACTTGATTATTGAGCATGTCTATGTCACCAGAGAACTCCGAGGTCAGGAACTGGGGGTTAGGCTGGTGGCTAAGGCAGTGGCGTTCGCCCGGGAAAATAAACTTAAAATTAGCTCCTATTGTTCCTATGCCGAAAAGGTGCTCAGTGAAAACCCGGACAATGGTGATGTTTTTTCAGATGACACCGATTCATGTGATAATTAATATTCGATAACCGTTTCAAGTGAAAAACAGCAAGAATATCGAAACGATCAAAAAAGGCGGATTTATTATCTGTCTTTTTATTTTTATGCCCTTGTTTTTTGCAGGTTAAAACCGTATAATAAGCGAATCGTTGTAAAAAACGATAATAATTATGGCAAAATTATGAAAAGAAACGTTTGCAAATGATAAAATGTGGTATATTATTACAGCCAGTCTGTAAAGATGCCATCAACATTGGTTGGTAAATCTCAGCGCAGCTGAGTAGTATAAAAGGGAAAAGAAAGGGGAAACGATGAAATCGATCCGATTACGTCTTATCACGTTGTTTACCGCACTGATTCTGGTGGTTACCGGTATTCTGGGGGTTATTGTGGTTAATCAGTTCACCAGCGTTTTAGAGGAAGATGCGCATGAATAATTACAGAGTACGGCGGAGGTTCAGGCCCGCTATATCGAAGCGAGAATAAACAATCAGCTGAACTATATGGAAGGTTTGGCACAAAATTCACTGATTCTGGATCCGGCGGTGTCAAAAGAACAACGGGTAGCTTTTTTTGAAGGTGAAGCGGCTCGAGTCGGTTATGATGCCTTTGTTCTAGCAGATTTAAGCGGCAATGGGGTTACCCAGAGTGCTGCTGGCGATGCCGTTAATGTGGCTGATCGAAGTTATTTTAAAGGTGCTGCCGCCGGGGTGCCGACCGTCTCGGACATCACCATCAGTCGGGTTACCGGTGAACCGGTATTACTTTTTGCGACACCAGTTTATCAAAACGGAGCGATCGCCGCTGTCCTTTATGGAAGAAAAGAAGGGAAGACGCTCAGCAATATTGTTGGCGAAGTTACCTATGGTGAAACGGGTTTTGGTTCATTGATCAACAATGACGGGATTGCAGTCGGAAATGCCGATCTGGAGCTGGTTAAGCAGCAGTTTAATTTTGCCAAAGCAGACGAAGAAAATCCGGATTATGCGCAATTAGCTGAATTGGTGCGTAGTAAGATGACAACCCGGGAACCGGGATTTGGAGATTACAGTCTGGAAGGAAAGGACTTTTTAGTTGGCTATGCACCGGTTGAAGGGACGCCCTGGGTTTTGTCGGTAGCGATGGATCAGATTGAACTGGATGCCCAGGTGGCAGAGGTTCGCAATACGATCATCACAGTAATTGTGCTGGCAATTATCGTCGCTGCATTTGCGGTATTTCTCATCAGTGGAACCATTTCAAAACCGATTGTGGCGACAACAGAAGAGCTTAATCGGCTGGCAGGTTTTGATTTTCGCTATGACGAACATTCCAATGCTGGCAAATATATTAATCGCCAGGATGAAATTGGAACCATGCTAAAGGCCGTTGCAACTATGCAACAGAATGTTCAGGACAATCTGATTGATAAACTTGAACATATCGCACAGGGAAATCTGGATGATGAAATTATTATGGTTGGAGATCATGATCAGGTTGGCCCGGCATTGCAGGACACGCAGGAAGCCATCAAAACCCTGATTACCGATACCAATATGTTAGTTAGCGCTGCCGTAGAAGGTCGATTGGATGAGCGGGCGGATGAAACCAAATACGATGGGGATTACCAAAAGGTGATCGCTGGGGTCAATGCGACTCTCGATGCTGTTGTTGAACCAATCAAAGAAGCTTCGGTGGTACTTGAAGCCATGGCCCAGGGTAATCTTGACCAGGATATGCAGGGGAATTATCGGGGTGAGCATGCAGTCATTAAAATTTCAGTGAATAAAACCTTTGAGAGCATTAAAATGCTGGTAAGTGACACGAATTATTTAGTAGCCGCTGCCGTCGCTGGAGAACTGGACACCCGGGCTGATACAACCAAACATCGTGGCGAATATGCCAGAATTATTTCTGGGGTCAATGCGACGTTGGATGCAATGGCAGAGCCGATTCACGAGGCATCGGTGGTACTTGAAGCGATGGCTCAGGGTAATCTTGATCAGGGAATGGAAGGCAACTATAAAGGTGAATATGCCCGGATTAAAGAGTCTGTAAACCGTACCTTTGAAAGTATTAAAAAGCTGGTGGGAGACACCAATCGTCTGGTGGATTCGGCAGTGGCGGGCGATCTGAATGCCCGGGCTGACACCAATAAACACAGCGGTGAATATGCCCGGATTGTTGCCGGCATCAATGCTACCCTGGAAGCCACCGTGGCACCAATACAGGAAGCCAATCTGGTACTGGAAGAAGTAGCCAACGGCAGCTTGAAGTTACGGATGGTCGGAGACTATAAGGGTGAGCATTCAGCAATTAAAGATTCGTTAAACAGTACCCTGGACTTTTTACAGGGAATTGTTGATGAGGTGTCTGAGATTCTTGATCAGATGGCCAATTCAAATATGGTTGTTAGCATCATCGGCGATTATAAAGGCGATTTTGAACCGATTAAAACCGCCCTTAACCATATTATTGAAGCCTTTAATGGGATTTTAAAAGATATGAATGAAGCCGCCGATCAGGTATCTGCCGGTGCTTCACAGGTATCAGATGGCAGTCAGATGCTGGCCCAGGGTTCAACTGAACAGGCTGCTGCCATCCAGCAATTGAGCTCCTCCATTGATGAAATTGCTGATAAAACCAAAGATAACGCCAAACGGGCCAGCGAAGCCAACATGCTTTCAACGACAGCCCAGGAAAAAGCCCAAAAAGGGAATGATAGCATGCGTCAACTTCAGGCGTCTATGGATGAAATCAACCAGGCCTCGGGAAATATTTCAAAAATTATCAAGGTTATTGACGATATCGCTTTCCAGACCAATATCCTGTCACTGAATGCGGCCGTGGAAGCAGCCCGGGCTGGCCAACATGGCAAGGGCTTTGCGGTGGTGGCAGAAGAGGTTAGAAGCCTGGCCGCCCGAAGTGCTGAAGCAGCCAAGGAAACCACGGTTTTAATTGAAGGTTCGGTGAAAAAAACGGAGGGTGGTACTGCAATTGCCGATGAAACAGCCATCGCATTGGAAGAAATTGTCGAAGAAATTACCAAGGCTGCGCAATTGGTTCAGGAAATTGCGGAAGCCTCCAATGATCAAGCCACCAACATCACCCAGATAAATCTGGGGGTTGATCAAGTCTCCCAGGTTGTCCAGGGAAATACTGCAACAGCCGAGCAGTCAGCCGCTGCCAGTGAAGAATTATCGGGTCAATCCCAGTTACTAAAAGAAATGATATCACGGTTTAAACTTAAAAGATAAGACTAAAAAAAGACAAGGAAGCATTTTTCCTTGTCTTTTTATTGATAGAGGAGCATCGCTCCAGGATAAAAAGTGTTTTTGGGGCAGATAGGATATTATTCTTCTTTGGCCCAATCATCAAAACCCTGCATGACCTTATCATAGGTTTGTTGGGAGATCTCAGGGAGTTCGCCGCCAAAGGCTTCTTTGGCACTTTCAAAACCTTCTTTAAAAGCGTTTCTCAGGGTTTCGATCTTGCTTTTATCACCGCCGGAGAGGGCTTTAGCAAAATCAATAATTCGTTCGGATGTTTTGTTGACGCCAAAATAGCCGTCTTCAGAAATCGCTTCCTGAGCTGCTGCCTGGGTTTCAGAATCGACCGTGATTTGAACATCTTTTCCTTCTGCCAGATCTTTAAGAACCTGACTGACTTTTTTGCCCTGTTTTTCAATCATGGTCTCAACCATTTTTTTGAACGACTCCGTGTTACGGGCAAAATCCTGTTTGATTTCGTTGATCTTTTTACGGTCGACCGTGTAGGTTCCGATGTCTTGTGAAGTTGCTGTGCCAAGTTCAATGGAGTCGAGTTTCTGCACGACTGGCTGAACCTTATCTGCAGCTTCGGGTTCAACTTTAACGTCAGCATTTTGAGTAACGCCTTTGGTTTGAATCGCTTGATTCAAGGACTTGTTGGCATCAATTGCATTTGTATTCATAACAGCCTCCTTATTTAATATAATAGTAACGAGCTTCTCTAAACTATATCGACATAATTCGGTCAAAAATAACATTTATTTTAAATATCACAGGTAAAAAACGTCCTTTCAGATTACAAGGCTGAAAGGACATTTTTTATCCGATCTGTTTTATTGACGACAAAGTGCGTAATGATTTTTCGGGGTGTTGTGATGGCACTTCATTGGTTTCATGTTTTAGTTGTTCTGTTTCACAGGAAACCAGTTTAATTTGATCCGCTGCAATGTTTTGCAGGTAGGTCACAAAGTAATCATTAATAATTGCTGTTTCATCGGGTTCATCAGGAGTGATGGTCACAAAGCCCGATAAAAATGTCAACCATGGCCGGGTGCTTGCTTTAATGTCTTGAATCCACTTCATTTGATGAACCTCCTGTTTTCCGGTAATAGTTTTTTGTAAGGGAGACGTGTTGGTCGATGTGGTTTTCATCTGAGATTATTTGAATCGTATTGATTCGTGCTTACTATTAATATCGCCATAGTTTATAATAACTTTAGGATTTATGGTTAAAGATAAGCAGACTTTTGCCAGAGAATAAAAATTATCATTTGCGGCTATCATACGTTTAATCTGAGCGATTGATAGAACCTGCATTATCATTGTTTAAACAGTTTGACGGACAATAATCAATAAAAGCGCTTGATAAAATTAAAACACAGTGATATACTGAAAAACAATAAGTTAGAAAATACTAACTTATTGTTTTGGGCTTTGAGTTAGTCTTATCTAATAAAGAAAAATGCGGGAGTTAACAATGGTGAATACAAAAAAGGATCAGATCTTTACTGAAATATACATGGGGATCCACTGCATACTGGTGTTAGTGGTATTGGTTTATTATTTTTTTTCTCAGATGATGACAGAGATGATGACAATCATGCTGATTGCTTATGGAATCTATATTGGTTTTGAGCTTTACCTCCTTGCCATCGGGAAAATCCTGAAACTGGAAAATTTGTTAGGTGGTTATTTTCAAAGTATCATGGATGTGCTTTTTATTTCCATCTGCTGTATCTATCTGAATAGCTTTTTTTTCCTGGTTCTGCCGATTCTTTGCCTGTTTATCCTGACGGCCAGTCTGGCCAATGATCGCACCAAAAGTATCGTTCATGGGCTGTTTGCGACGCTTGGCTATCTGTTGGTGGGAATTTTGATGAATTATCTTTCTGGAGGCGTCATTTTCGTTCAGGGCGTGTTGCTGATGGGATTTAGTTTTTTTGTTGGTGAATTGAACCAGCTAATCAGTGATGTTTACAAGCGAAACCACTATGCAATGGAAGAAATCGAATATAAAAACCAATTATTGGAGTACCGGGCGACGACCGATTTTTTAACCGACTTGTCCAATCATCAAGCTTTCTATCAGTCATTGGAAGTGATTGCCGAAAAACATGCGCCAATAACGCTGATTCTTTTGGATATTGATGATTTTAAGACCGTCAATGATGTCTATGGCCATCTATCAGGGGACTATGTGATCCGGGAGGTTTCTCAGATAATAAAAAAACAGCTTCGCAGCTCAGATATTGGGGCACGATATGGCGGGGAAGAGTTTGCAATATTGTTACCGGGAACGGGGCAACCCTTTGGCCAGCGAATCGCCGAACGCATTTGTGAAACGGTTGCGAAATACCCTTTCGAATTTGACCATCAGACGATGCAAATAACCCTTTCTGCCGGGGTTTGTCATTCTACGGTGGCATTAAACCGGGGAGAACAGACGATGCTGGTGGATCAGGCCGACGAAGCTTTATATTGTTCAAAAAGAAACGGCAAGAATCGGGTTACCAGCGCCCAATTTAAATGAGAGCCAAACCAAGGAGAGGAGAGTTAGATGACTGAAAAAAAAGCATCCCAAGACATTTATGTTTTTTCCAGGTATTTAACTGAAGTGGATCAGCGCTATCGTTTAGCTGGTAATCAGGAGATATTTACTGGAAATTTTAGAAGTTATATCAAGCGACTGATTGCCAAACTAAAGGTGACATCTTTCAGAGATCTGGAAAAATACCGAAATCCCCGATGTGCCAGTAATTGTCTGCCGGGTCACTCAATCCGAACCGCCTTACTGGCCATGAGTCTGGGGCAGGAGCTGGGATTGAGGGAAGTGGAAATCACCGAAATTGGGGTGGGCGCTTTGCTTCATGACATTGGCAAACTTTTTCTACCACGGGAAATACTGGATAAGCCATGCAAACTCAGCGATCAGGAATTTGCAGTAATTAAAACCCATTCGGAAATTGGCTATCAGGTACTCAGTGGACAGAAATGGCTGCCCCAGGAGAGCATCGATATTGTTCATAATCATCATGAGCGATTGGATGGGAGCGGCTATCCCAGGCATCTGATTGGGGATGAGATCCATCTCTATCAGCGGATTGTCGGCGTGGCTGATGTATTTGATGCCATGACCAGTAAGCGCAATTACCGGGAGGCGTTGAGCTATGAATTGGCATTTCAGGAAATCATTAACGAATCACCCCAGCTACTGGATGGACGAATTGTGTTTTTGTTAGATGATCTCATTAAACGAAATAAGCCGACAGAAAGAGAATCATCCGAGCGATTAAAAAAGAGGAGAGAGATATGCCATTATCCATGTGTCGAATAGGTAGTACGGTTATTGTGAAAGCGTTAAGTCTGGATGAAGAACTGTCTAAAAGGCTTTACAGCATGGGGCTGATTCGGGGCGCTGTGCTTAAAGTCATTTCCACCGAGCATCAGGGCCCCATGACCATCGAGCTATTGGGGAGTCAGCTGGCGCTGGGTTATGAGATTGTTGCTAAAATTCAGGTTGAAACTGCAAAATATCGTTAAAGGGTTATTTTTAAGTAGACGACCATAAAGGCAAAAAATAAGGTGATCGAAAGACAGATTTCATTAAAACCGAGTTCAAAAGAACGGATAAAGGCTAAAGGATTTCTTTTTTTGAATAAGCTGCGGTAAATCAATAGTCCCAGCAAAATTGAGCCCACAAAAAGCAGCATTTTTTCACCATAGGATAACGGGTTTATCGTCAAACTAATATTAAAAAGGATGGCGATCAAGTCACTGCCAAAAATTCCGCCGAGAAAACACAGCATGCTTAAGGTTAATACGACGGCCTTCTCCAAAATATCGGAGTTGGCTGCTTCTTTTTTGTCGGAGTGGCCGAACAGAAGCTGACCGTATTTCATAAAAACGATGATGGTTCCCAGATTAATCAGAATCAGACCCGATTCGATCCAACTACCACTGGCGCCAGTAGCGATCAAAAATTTGGAGATACTGCCATTAAACAGCGGTGCCCCAATGATCCCTAAAATTGATAAGATCGTTGCTACGCCGACGGCGGGCATGTGTGAATAAACACCATGGATCTCGCTGATCTTTCGGGTTTTATACTCGGAGATGATCATCCCGGCGGTGAGAAATAGTGTTGATTTAAAAATAGCGTGATTCATCAGATGATAAAGGCCACCCCAGTAAGCCGCAGGATTATTCAGACTGATGCCGATCATAATAACCCCAATCTGTGATACCGTTGAATATGCCAACAGCAGTTTAATATCCGTTTGAGCCAGAGCCAGCATAAAACCGACGACAGCGGTGATAAAACCGAGGATCACAAACAGTTCTGAGGTATCAATCAGGGGAGCAAAGGTGGTCTGCAACCGGAGGAAAACGTAAATGCCGGTTTTAACATACAGGCCGGACAGGATAGCCGAAACAACTGACGGGGCGCTGGGGGTCCCGTGAGCTTTGGGCAGCCAACTAAAAAGCGGCATCAAGGCAGCTTTTAAACTAACGGCGGTGATCATAAAGGCATACGGCAGAATCAGGCTGGCGGGATTGTCAATCTGACTGAGTGCCGCTTCCAGAGCATAAAAATCAAGAACGCCGATTTTTTTATAAAGCATCCCCAGACCCATTAAGAAAAATGACATGGCGACCACATTGATCAAAAAATACATCATCCCATCGTATACAGAAACACTTGCCTGTTTATACATAATCAATATGGTAATAATCAGGGTGGCGGCTTCAATCAGAACAAATATGTTAAATACGTCATTGGAAAGAAAAATTCCAATAATCAGGCTTTCCAGACCAAGAAAAAGAAAGAAGAAAAGGTGGTCGGCATAATTTTTGTTGTGAACAAAAATGACCATTGCCAGGAATAAAAAACAGCTTAAAAAAACCATGGCAGTGGCCAGTAAATCTGCCCTTAAAGTGATGCCGATGGTATCCGGCCAGCTTCCGATGTTTTCCAGTAGCGGACCATTTTGACGTACCTCAACAAAGATCATGGTAACGGCAGCCAATAAGGCGGTTTGAAAGAGAACCATGATTTTTTTTGCGGCTTTAATGGGCATCAGTTTTACAGTGGTGCCAATAATGAGCGGGGATAAAATAAGCCAGTGCAGACTAATCATGGCGATTCCTTTTTTTCATGACTTTTTGCCAGTTGGTTGATCCAAAGCGATGATAGAGATGAATAAACAGCGTTAAACCCGCCGCTGTCACTCCGATGCCGATGACAATATCGGTAATCATCAAGGCCTGGGGAAGCGGGTCGGCGGCCAGTAACATCTGGTTTACATCGCCAATCGGTGGGACGCTCCCAGGAGCTGCATTGGTACTAACAAAGTATAATATGATCGCCACTTGCATGATGCTGATAGACATGATTGATTTGATGATATTTCTGCGGGCGATTAGTCCATAAACGCCCACAAAAAAAAGTACAATGCTGATGGTTTCGCCATTAAGTGCAATCATAAAATTCCTCCTTCATAAAAGGCAAATCTGAAAAAGATGATGGTAAAACCACTGCAAACTTTTAAACCAATTAAAAAATTCATTGCGATCAGATAGATCAGGTTCATTATTTCGGTATGGTTGGCGGTGGCTGAAAATAAAAAAAAGGTCGGATAAAGGATAATACAGACAAACAGAATTTTTTCAGCGGTTTTTAGTGTTCTTAACCGGATACACCGATTCGGATCGACCAGATACCGGGTGATAAATACAGCAGCCAGCACAGCCCCGCCCTGGAATCCCCCACCGGGGCTGGCATGACCGTTTAAAATAATGTAAAAACCAAACAATAAAATAAAGGGATACAAGAGTCCGGTCATCCGGGTGATAATTTCAGAATTGTCAGTCATCACTGCGCCTCCAGGATAAATTGACAACTGCGGATACACTGACAAGCAGAATTAGGGTTTCAAAGATACTGTCAAATACCCGGTAGTTTAAATAAATTGCGGCGACGGCATTTTGGGTATGGGTATCGGCGTTGAAATGGTCAAGATAAAAACGGGCAATTTCTGGAGCGGCAACCAGTGGGGCATCAAAATTGATAAAAAGAACCAGAGCGGCAAGGGTAGCGGCAAAAATCAGGGTTATAATTCTACGCTTCATTATCGTCTCCTTCGGTATAGCGAATCAAATGAATGTTCAGGTCGCCATGGTTTGTCAACAAATGATCTTCAAGGGCATCCAGCTGATAGTCATCGACACTGCCATAAATCCAGAATTTTTGGTCAGTTTGACAGATGGCCAGATCAAATTTATCCTGAGTCAGAATGGTCTTTATGGGTTTTTCAGAATAAATGATCTGAGGTTCCATTTCCCGTTTGACCAGAAACGATTCAAGACTGTTTAAGAACGGGGAATTATTCGTGAGATTGCGACGATTCGGATCGTTTGGATCACTACAAAAATAAATAGTGAAGATCTGATATTTTTTGAGTGCCACCAGATATAAAACGGTCGTGATGGTCGTACCGATAACCGCTTCAGCAATGGCCACATCCGGGGCACCGTAAAGCAGATAAAGAAAGGAACTGATCAGCGAGAAAACTCCCAGATAGACAACCGCCCGCCGTAATTTTTTGGTGTTCAGAGCGATGATGGCCAGAACAACCAGGGTGATCAGAAGGATGTTTGTCGTCATAGTCGGGTATCCTGATTGATGGTATAGCCACTTAAAAAAGCTGATCGGGCGATGGCATGGGTGGAAAGAGGATTGGTGATCATCACCAGTAGAGTAATCAGCATGATTTTCATAGCAGCATAGCTAAACCCCGACAAAATAATGAGACCGATCATGATGGTTAAAAAACCGACCGTTTCAATTTTGGCAGAAATAAGAATCCGGGAGTAAAAATCTTTAAAGCGAAACAGGCCAATTACCCCCAGTGCCATAAAAATAAGGGCAATGGTGACAAGCAGATAGGCCAGCAAGTCGATCATGACAGGTCTCCTTTCTTTTCAATGAATCGGGCAATCAGCACCGTACCGATAAACCCCAGCAGTGCATAAACCAGGGCCACATCCATTAAATAGGACTGATCCGTAATCAGTGCCAGGAGAACGATTGACATGATAATTTTTGCTGAAATAGTATTTAGTCCCAGCAGGCGGTCCCAAATCGTTGGCCCCAGAATAACCCGAAATAGTACCAGAACAATATAGATAGCAATAATCAATAAGGTTATTTCTAAAAATGTCATCGATCCAAACTCCTTAATATCATTTCATAGGGAGAACAGCTTTTTCCTTCGGCGATATCAGTAAAGCTCTTTTCATCGGCGAAAGCCAGAATTTTAAGCTGTCGCCCATTCTTGCCAAGAGTCACAGTGCCGGGTGTCAGAGTAATGGCATTGGCCAAAAGACAGATGCCCAGATCACTATGGATACAGGTTTCGTACTCGATGATCTTGACAGTATCCTCACTCTTAAGAATTTTTAAAATTGCGAAAAAGCCGGAGCGGTAAATCTGAAAAAATAAATAGATAGCGTAACGAAAAAGCACTTCGGGCTTAATTCCATAAGCCCTCTGATAGTCATTTTCCAGCAAGTAACGGTTGGTGAAAAATAAGGCGACTGACGAAAAAAACAGACCCACCAGAATCTGGGATAAAGCCAGACTTTCATTTAAAATAAGCCAAAAACCAGTAAAAATAAAAAGCAGAACAAGGTTATCAATCAGTTTTTTCATACAAACTCCTTAAACGTGGCGTTATGATCAGGGGAGTCATTTTTATTATAATCAAGCTAAGCACGCACTGTCAACCACATGCTTTTATCGGACATTCTAAAAATTAGAGTCGCCGGTATCGAATTAAGAACAGTTTTGAAGGATGAAAATGAGGCCTAGTTTGGATAAAACCAGGCCTCGAAATGGTGAGGACAAAACTATTAATACTTATCCATATCCAGATCATCAAGAATGATGCTTGGTTCTGGTGCCGGGGTGATAACCGGTTTTACCGGGGAAGCGGAAGTTGATCGTGCAGTTTTGCTGGAAGCACTCGTGGTTTTTAGCTTAAACGCTTCAACCATATGTTTTAGCATCTCAGCTTGACCAGAGAGCTCTTCACTGGCAGCGGCACTTTCTTCGGCAGTGGCGGAATTGGTCTGAACAACCTGTGAAACCTGCTCAATACCCTGGGTAATCTGGGCGATTTCAGAAGCCTGATCATTGGAGGCCCGGGCAATGGTGCCAACCAAGCCAGCAACTTTGTCAATCTGATTGAGAATTTCTTTCAGGCTTTCGGCGGTGTCATCAGCAATTTTTGTTCCGACACTAACCTTATCAATCGAGCCTTCAATTAAGCCCGTGGTCTCTTTGGCAGCTTCAGCACTTCGGGCAGCCAGGGTTCTAACTTCTTCAGCGACAACAGCAAACCCTTTACCATGCTGACCAGCCCGGGCTGCTTCCACGGCCGCATTCAAAGCCAGGATATTGGTCTGGAAAGCAATGTCATCAATTACCTTGATAATCTTCGAAATATTATTCGAGGAATCATTGATGTCACCCATCGCCCCGATCATCGTAGCCATCTGACTATTGCCTTTTTCGGCATTGGCGCGAACATTGACAGCCAGTTCGTTGGCTTCATTGGCATTCATGGCATTTCGCTTGGTTTCGCTGGCAACCTCTTCAATGGAGGCCGTCAGTTGTTGAATGGCGCTGGCCTGTTCGGTGGTACCTTGCGATAGGGCCTGTCCACCATCAGATATCTGTTTGGCCCCCATGTCAACCTGTCCGGCAGCCACGTTGATTTCGGTCATGGTGTTGCTTAGCGTACTGGTGATCTCATTCAGGGCTGTTTTAATGGCCTGGAAATCACCCAGATACTCGGTGGTAATCTGGTGATCCAGATTACCGCGACCAATTTCTTCCAGCGTAACCGTAATTTCATCCACATACCGTTTCAGGAAGGCAATAGTTTGATTCATGTTGTCTTTGATTAAGGTATAGTCGCCATTATAGTGGCCAACCATTCCGGTATTCAGGTTGCCCTGGGCCAGTTCTTTCAAGGTCGCCGATGCTTCCTGAACCGGTTCCACAACGGCATCCAGGGTAGCGTTGACACCGTCGACGATCCGGGCAAAATCGCCCTGGTGACGGCTGGCATCAGCCCGGGTATTCAAGCGGCCAGCAATACCGGCCTCAGCCAGCATGGTGGCATCACTGATCAGGTTATCCACTGAATTTTTTACTTCACCGAGAGTATTGCCAATTTCATGGAACTGCGCACTGACTTCAGTGGTGTATTCATCGGGCTCGCCAACATTCATATCGAAGTCCAGATCGCCTGCTGATAAACGGATCAGATTGTTGCCAAGTCGTGATACTTCAGTTTTGGTATAGTCGCTAACCCGGATAATCGGGGTTAGATCGGTGACGATTTCGACGAAGCCAATATTTTCACCTTTTTTGTTTTTGAGATAGGCGGTATCCTGTTTATTGCTTCGTCCGACCCATTCGAAATAGCTGTCATTTAAGCCCTGGTCGACCAGTCGCCGGATTCCACAGCCTTCGGTACGGCAAATATCGGCATTGGTATTGTAGCAGTCCATGCCACAGGCAGATGTACGATCCGTGATGACATTATTGGCGATCATCAGTTCTTCAAATGGCTTATTCATGAAGGTCCATTTCATATCATTATCGGTGACATGTAGCGGGAATGGAATGGCATCAACAATTGCTTCATACCAGACCATTTTATCGACAACGGTATCAAGAGTGGCGTTAACACCTTCCACTATTTCTTTAAAACCGCCCTTAAATGCATCGGCATCGCCACGGGTTTCCCATTGTCCGGCGATAGCTGCATTTGATAACATAGTAGCTTCACTGATTAGTCTCCGGATGGTTTCAATGGTCAGTTTAAGTGCTGGTGAAAGTTCATCCTGGGCATCCTTTGGTTCCACATCCGTACTGACATCACCATTGGAAATCTGGTTCATAGTGCCAATGACAACGGTTTGAATGTCATCGGAGAAGGTATCCATGGATTCGGCCATTTCGCCGATTTCATCTTTTCGTTTCATGTTCAGGCGCATCGTGAAATGTCCCAGACTCATTTCTTTGATCATCTGATTAGCCTGTTGCAGGGGTTTGCTGATCATTGAGCGAAGCACTAAACCCAAAGCAATCGCCACTGCGAAAGCGACAAGGGTGACAATAATCATGGTGGTCATGGCGGCATCGGCTGTGGCACTGTCCATTTCTGCAGTTCGCTGGGCTTCTTCCAGTTTCATCGGCACCAGTTCATTAATTAAATCCATTTGAGCTGATGCCGCAATTTCATAAGGACCAGTATCGGCAAGTAGGGCAAAGGCTTCAGCGTCCCGATTCTGGATAGCCAATTCTTTGACCTTTTCAAATTCCTGGGCTAAAACTTTTCGGGCTTCCACAAATTCGTCAAAGACAGCCTGCATTTCGGGGTCGACGATGGTTTCTGCAAAAGCCGCAGCGGCCTCGTCAATTTCGCCATTACGGATAATAACCTTGTCTGCATTGGACTGAATCAGCTCGGGACTGTTTTCGATGATCATGTCCCGGACGATCACCCGCATCCGTTGGTAGGAGGTGGAAATTTGACCAACCTCGGCAATTGGCAAGGTCATTTTTTCGTAGAGAAGTTTGTTGGAATTTTGCAGCGTCTGCATATTCATAATACCGACGAGACCAACAACCCCAGTGATAAGGGCCACAATCATAAAGCTCACAATCAGCTTGGTACCAATTTTTAGATTAAGAATCCATCGCATTTTTTATTCCCCCTTTATTTCGGATAAAATAATTCCTCTTTCGGGGTTTATTTACCCGAATCAGACAAACAGTAACAGCATAAGCGCATAAAATAATGAATTAAATTAAAAAGGCCATGGGAGAATAAAAAAAGCGTTTAAAAAAGGCTTATCGCACAAAAACCTCAGATTGTCAAGATCGGACAACCTGAGGCCTGGCCAGAGTCAGTGCTAAATTAAAGTTGGATTGTGTTTTAGCATGAGCAAAAAGTTTTTGGGATAATCAGATAAGGGGTATCAGTATTTATCCATTTCCATATCATCCAGCAGGATTTGCACTGGTGGCTCGGGAACCGGGGGCTCTGATTTTAAAGGAGCAGCAGCTTTAAAGGTGGTTTGGGTGGCAGTTTTAAGTTTAAAGGCACCCACCATTTCTTTGAGCATTTCGGCTTGTCCAGTCAGCTCTTCACTGGCGGCGGCACTTTCTTCGGCAGTAGCTGAGTTGGTCTGGACCACCTGGGAAACCTGCTCAATACCCTGGGTAATCTGGGCGATTTCTGAAGCCTGTTCGTTGGAGGCCTGGGCGATATCACCGACCAGACCGGTTACTTTTTCGATCTCATCTAGAATTTCCTTGAGACTGACGGCTGTGTCATCGGCAATTTTTGTTCCCATATTGACCTTTTCGATGGAGCCTTCGATCAGGCCGGTGGTTTCCTTGGCGGCTTCAGCGCTTCGGGCGGCCAGACTTCGGACTTCTTCAGCAACAACGGCAAAACCTTTACCGTGCTGACCGGCTCGGGCCGCTTCAACGGCGGCATTGAGCGCCAGAATATTGGTCTGGAAGGCGATGTCGTCGATCACCTTGATGATCTTGGAAATATCATTGGATGACATATTGATGTCACTCATGGCAGCAATCATTTTCGTCATTTGGGTGTTGCCGACTTCGGCACTGGTGCGAACCTCAATGGCCCGCTCGTTGGCTTCGTTAGCCCGAATGGCGTTTTTCTTGGTTTCTCCAGCGACTTCTTCGATGGAGGCGGTCAATTCCTGGATTGAACTGGCTTGTTCAGTGGTACCCTGGGCCAGCGCCTGACCACCGTCAGAAATCTGACGGGCGCCCACTTCAACCTGACCAGCTGCCACATCGATGTCGGTCATGGTGGTGCTGAGGTTGGTATTAATATCATTAAGCGACGTTTTAATCGCCTGGAAGTCGCCCAGATAATCGCTGGTGATTTCCTGGCTCAGGTTACCTCGGCCCATTTCTTCCAAGGTGCTGGTTATTTCGCCAACGTATTGGTTTAGGAAGTTGATGGTACGGTTTAATGCTTCTTTGATCTGAGCATGGTCACCCCGGTAGTCACCGCTCATTTGGGTATGGAGATTGCCCTGGGACAATTGGGTAAGCGTCGCCGAAGCTTCTTCAATGGGGGCAATCACTGCATCCAAAGTCTGATTAAATCCGGTAACGATTTTTCCAAAGTCGCCCGGGAAGCCGGAGACATCACCGCGATTGCTTAAATTACCTTCAATGGCAATGCTGGCCATTTTTTCAGTTTCATTGACCAGGTTAAGAATATTCTGAATCATCGCCACAAGGGCGGGAATCAGCGTATCGTTGTCACTACGTTTACCGATTTTTGATAATACTTCCAGATCACACATGTTCCCATTGGCGATATTGGTAGAGATTTCAACAATTCGGGTCAGTCGGGTGTGGACATCATTAATGGAATGGCCGATTTCAGCATAAATACCCAGATAATTCGTCGGCATGGTTTCAGAATAATCATTGAGACTCATTTTACCAAGAATCCGATTGCTTTCTTTAAGGGCTCCCAGGCCGTCAATACAGGCATTGATGCTATTTTTCAGGGTATTAAAATCGCCGTTATAGGTGGCGGTGATCTTTTCGGGGATCTGTCCCTTGCCGATGCGTTCCACATAATCAGCCGCCACATGAAGAGGTCCGACAACGGCGTCAAGGGTGTTATTGACACCAACAACAATATCTTTAAAACCGCCTTTGAAGGCTTCGGTATCGCCCCGGGTCGACAGTTCTCCAGCCACCCCGGCCTGAGATAGCATCGTCGCTTCATTAATCAGACCCCGAATCGATTCAATGGTCTTTTTAAGAGCTGGTTTGATTTCATCCTGAGCATCGAGCACTTCGATCTCAGCTGAAACGTTGCCATCAGAGATCTGGTTCATCACCTCAATGACATCGGTTTGAAGATTATCGGCAAAATTATCCATGGCCAGTGCCATCTCACCAATTTCATCTTTGGATTCCATGTTAAGGCGGGTGCTCAAGTGACCGAGGCCCATCTCTTTAATCATGTGGTTGACTTTTTTAATGGGGTCAGTAATCCGTTTAGAAATTAAATAACAGAAGATCAGACTGACGGCCAAAACCATTACAGAAATCAGGACACTGTTTAAAATAGCGCCTGGCAAAGCTGACAGGACTTCATCAGACTCGATGGTTTGGATCACGGTCCAATCCATACCATCAACTTTTGACGAGGCCATATAATATTCCTGATTACCCAGGGTATAGGTTGATGCAGTTGATTCCTGTTCCAGGGCCGCCCCAATGGCGGTGCTTAATTCCTGATAATTGGCATCGGTTTCCGCTAGGGTAATGGGATTCATCTGGTTGACCACATTATCCCGATCGGGATGAGAGATGGCAGTACCGGTGGAATCGACAATGTAGGTATAACCGGTCTCGCCAAACTTCATCGAATCGGTGATATCGTTGAGAAACCAGGCGTTGGCTACCGCAACCAGGACGCCGGTGATGGCGCCGTTTTCATAAATCGGTACCGAGTAGGCCATGATCAAAGCGCCATTGTCATCAGGATTGACGCTGATCACCGGGTTCATGGTGCCCCGTTCACCGGCGGCGGAAGCATGAAAATAATCCCGTTTGGTAATATCGACAATTTGCCCGCGATCACCGTAACTGTCAGACAGGTAGAGGTTGCCATTGAGATCGGAAACACCAATCCGCAGGAAGCGATCGGAGCTGCTGACATCATTTTTCAGGATCGCCATTTTTTCATTGATTGGCACGCTTGGGGAAAAAATTTTATCCCGGGAAGCAATCCCTTCAAGATAAATATAATTCTGTTCGTTTCGACTGCTGATGATATCCGCTGAATTTTGCGCCTGGGTTTCCAGCGATTGCTCAGCTTCGGACACCACTGCGTTCGTTAGGGCGTTTATCGAAACAAAGGTAAAGACGGCACAGACAAGCAGAATCAGTCCAGAAAAATAAACCATCAGTTTTGTTCGAATGCTTTTCATATATACCACTCCTTTTAAAATAATAATCTTAGGTAATTGCGATAGGCTTTGCCGTTTGTTTGCTGTTTTGTAGTATCGCAATTAGCTGCAGTAATCTTCCATGAATTCAATGATTTAAAAAAATCGATAGGAAATTAATTAATAGTGTAACCGTTTTTATCAGATTGATCAATGGTGAATTCGGCCAGATGCTATAATTTTTAAACAACCGGATTATAGTTAGTATACCCAGAAATGACGAGGACAATCGCAAATGGATAGTCGAATGAACAGGCCAAAAGCGGGTGGACAGATCATGAATGAGCTTTCGCAAATTAAGTGGTATTTATTTGCGCTTAATACAAAAAAGCAATAGACTTATTTTCCCTGATTTGTTAAGATAAACATACCTAAAAATGGTGGCGCAGTTGGAGCCAGGCGAAGGTCGGAAACAATTGAATCACCTCGGCATTTAATGCCACAAACAAAAAAACAGATAGCAGGAGGAAAAAATGGCAATTTTTGAACGTCTAAGTGACTTGTTAAAGGCGAATGTAAACGACATGCTGGATAAGGCTGAAGATCCAGAAAAAATGGTAAAGCAGATTATCATTGATATGGAAGCCCAGGTAAACAGTGCCACCCAGGCTTTGGGCGCAGCGATGGGCAGTGAAAAACAGGCTTTAAAACAACTGGAATCGGCTAAAGCAGCTTCAGCAGACTGGAGCGACAAAGCAAAAACCGCATTAAAGGCTGGTAATGAAGAACTGGCCAAAAAAGCGCTGGCTCAAAAAACCAGTGTCGATGCGGATCTGGTTCAATTTCAGGCAGCTTATGACTCGATGAGTATGCAAGTTGGTCAGTTAAAAGATCAGGTGCGTCAGTTAAAAGCCAAGCTCGAAGAAGCCCGGATGAAACAGAATATGCTGATCGCCCGTTCAAAAATGGCCGATGCGCAGAAAAGTGTCAGCACGTCTTTAAACAGCACCGATAGCACCAGTGCCTTCACCAAACTTGATAAAATGGAACAGAAGGTTAATGCCAAAGAAGCAGAAGCCCAGGCATTTACTGAAATGGCAGGCGAAAACACCAGTCTGGAAGATGAATTCGAAGCCCTGGAAAAAAATGCTGCCGTCGATGACGAATTGGCCAAACTAAAAGCTGAATTAGGAATCGAATAGAACCATGGCTTTTATAATTGGATTACTGATTATGATTGCAGGGATTTGCTATGCTGTTTTTGTTTTGAAAAAAAGCAAAACAAAAGCTCAGGAAATTCAGTTTCAACAGACGACCTGCATAAAAGATGTTTTGGATATTGTCGGGGACTTATCCAGTCTGGATGAGAATTACCGGCATTACAGTGAGGTGAAGGGGCACCTTCACAGTGTATCAGGCGATGTAGAGGCGCCATTTTCTCAGCGGCCGGTGGCTTATTATGAAAATGAAGTATTTTCCGTTCACGAAGAAACCCGGACCGAACGGGATGATAAGGGCAATACCCGAACCATTACCGATAAGGTAGAAACTTCTTTGTCCAGCGAAAAGAGTCCGGTGGAAGTTTATCTTTCAGACAGCAGCTCCGATGAAAAAGTTTATATCGATATGGCCAGCTTTGGTGCCGATGTGGATTTAATGCCCGGCTGCAACCGGATGGAATCGGCAGATTCCAGCTGGGTCAGGGATAATTTTAATTTCAGTTTTTCGAATCCCCGGGGCTCCCGTTTTTTGGGATATCGCTTTTTTGAAGAAATACTGCCAGAAAATCAGCCGATGTATATCCTGGGTGAAATTCATAAGCGGGGCAACCGGCTTTATGTGGGGCGATCGGTGACCACAAAAAAACCATCCCACGTAACGTATAAATCAGAAGAAGAATTACTGGATGATGTTAAGAATGAAAAATTTGTAGCTTTGGCAATTGCTGTCGGCAGTGTTATTGCCGGTATTGCCGTGATGTTTTTATTCTCTTAGATTAATACAAAGCGGTACAGCAGATTATAAAACAAAAGCCCCCGATAATGTACATTATCGGGGGCTTTTGTTAACGCCGAGCTTAATCTTGCTAAGCCTGAAGCTGCCAGTTTTTACAAACATCAGACCAGGCCACACTATTTGAATATTTCTCCAACTCGTCAATGGTCAATTCGATGGCACTGTTGCTACTGCCACAGGCGGGAAAGACGGTTTCGAATCGTTTTAGAGAATGATCGAGATAAACGTCCACACCATCATTGATGGCGAAGGGGCAGACGCCGCCGATACCGTGGCCGATGTAGCGATCAACTTCGTCTGGAGAAAGCATTTTAGCCTTGGTTTTAAAATGAGCTTTGAATTTAGCATTATCGATTTTTGCATCGCCTGCGGTCACGACCAGCACACATTTCTCCTCCAATTTAAACGATAAGGTTTTGGCGATCCGCTCTGGCGCACATCCTAACGCTTGAGCGGCCAGTTCCACGGTTGCCGAAGACGTCTCAAATTCCTGAATTCGAGTGTCCAAATTCCACTGACTAAAATAGTCTCGTACTTTTTCTATTGCCATTTTGCTTAGCTCCTTTTCTTGCTGAGGTTTTGGTTACAATCAATTTATTTTAACATATTTTAAAGAACAAATGACAGGTTGATCAATGAATAAATCGGAAAAACACAACAAAAAAAGCAGTGATCCCGAATGGATGCGCTGCTTTTTTTATATTAGGAATGAAAAGAAAAAGGGGAGATGTTTATCTCTTAAATGAATGATACCCCTTAAACCTTTAGTGAAACTTGGAATTCAGAAATTATTAAGAAATATCAAACATGCATAAAGGATAAAGATAACTATCGATTGATAAAAGCCCCCGTTACGGTTATAATTCCAGTAACAATAAAAATTCCTGAAAAGGGTTTTTCGGCAAACATTAAAAAATTGTCAGGAACGCTTATAATCGTGTTAGTCAGGTAAAAAATATGGAGAAAGCAATTGAGGTAACGTTGATGAGATTTAAAAAGGCGCTGGTCTTGCTGCTGGTTATGGTTTTAGTCGGTGGCTCCTGTCCCCTGGGGGTTCTTGCTGAAGGTCAGACCATGGTTATTCAAAGTTTGGATGAGGTCGCAAATCTTGATGCCAGTTCAGACATCACAGATCAAATTATTGTTATTTATAAAAACCAGTCCACCATTGGCAGTCTTGGCCTGACCACTCAGGATATTAAGGGTGGTGAGTCTTTAAATGCTCAGGTGGATCTTATCGAAGTGGCCGACTCGGCGGATGTCGATGCTCTGGTCGCCCAATTATCAGAAAACCCCAATGTGCTGGTAGCCGAAAAAAATTCGCATCTCCAAACTTCAGCACTACCGAATGATCCCGATTTGTCGAAGGCCTGGCAGTTCGAACGGGTTGGTGCCGATGAAACCTGGAACAAGGTCGATAATTCAGAAACCGTGGTGGTGGCGGTTATTGATACTGGTTTAAATACTCAGCATCCGGATCTTGCTGATAATGTGGTAACGGGTTATGATTATGTCGAAGGAACCACTGAGATGGTGGATTTATCGGGGCATGGCACCCTGGTTTCGGGTTGTGTGGCGGCAGTGGCAAATAATGGTATCGGCATGGCCGGAATCACCGGAACAGCCAATATCAAGGTAGCGCCCTATCGGGTCGGCGGCTTGTCGGATGGCGACAAGAATCTGGATGTCGGCTATATTTGCGCCGCCTTGTATGAAGCGGCGGCCCGAACGGATGTAAAAGTAATTAATATGAGCTTCGGCGGCTATATGGTTTCAGCAGCTTTGCGGACAGCCGTGGAAAATGCCGCCAACGCCGGAAAGGTGCTGGTTGCAGCGGCCGGAAATGAAGGCAGTAACGCCAATTACAGCGGCGAGCTGGCAGTACCGGCATCCTACAATAATGTTATTTCGGTGGGAGCTACCGATAATACCAACAACATTGCCTACTTTTCTCAACACAACAGTTTGGTTGATCTATGTGCCCCAGGTCAGAAGATTTATTCGACCACCCATGATGGTGCATATGAGGAATCCTCCGGAACATCTTTTGCCAGCCCCATCACCGCCGGTGCCTGTGCGGTTTTAATGGCCGCTGATCACACCATGACAAGTCAACAGGTGGAAACCCTGCTGAAGGAAACGGCCTTGGATTTTGGGGCCAAAGGCCGAGATGATTACTATGGTTATGGGATGATTCAGTTGGATGCTGCCCTGGCGCAGGTAACTCCGAGCAATCCATTGACGATTGATGCGTTTACGGTTGATAAACCAACCGGACAAACACTGGGAACGCAGCTGACGTTAACTGCGACTGCCAGCGGTGGTGAAGGGAATTATCAATATGGATTTTATTATGAATTAAATGGTCAAACCACTACCATCCAGGATTATAGTAGCACTGCCACGGCGGTCTTTACGCCAACTGCTGCGGGAATCTACACCTTGTCGGTCCAGGTGCTGGACGAAAAGGGTAATACCGTTAAAAAATCCATTGTCAATTATGTAATCAAAGAAAAGGCCGCACCAACCATTGAATACCGCACCCATGTCCAAAATGTCGGTTGGCAGAGCGTAGTAGCTGACGGTGCCGTCAGCGGAACCGAAGGGAAGTCACTGCGGCTGGAAGCCATCGAGATCAATACCATTACAAAAAACGATGATCTGGGGGTAAAGTATAAAACCCATGTCCAGAACCTTGGCTGGCAGAATTTTGTGGCTGATGGCGCTTTAAGCGGAACCGAAGGGCAATCGTTGCGGTTGGAAGCCATTGCCATCGAATTAAGCGGTAATGATGCTGATCTTTTTGATGTATACTACCAGGTACATGCCCAGAATGTTGGATGGATGGGGTGGGCCTGTAATGGCCAACCTGCCGGAACCGCCGGTTTTGGCTATCGACTGGAGGGCATTCGGATTGAGATTGTTCCTAAAGGCAGTGCGGCACCCGGTTCAACGGTTAACCCCTATATTGAAAAGTGACGAATAAAATTTTTGAGCCCGCTTAGGCTGGGCTCAGAAAGAAGACAAACCTGATTACAGGGAAGAAAAGCTGTAATCGGGTTTTATTATTGCTACAAAAGGTGTATTACTGATCGCAAAACGAAATAACTCTAAAAATTTATCGTTTTTCAGATGCGTTGTCAGGTAAGTTTGCATTTATTGAAGATTAGAATGGGTATAAAAACTAATACGAGAATTCTATTATCAGTGGTGGATAATAACGGAGGGCATAAATGAAACAGGGACACTATTCGCAGCGGGGTTGGCTGGTCTGTAAAAGAGCGTTAGCAATGATGATTCTTCTCGTTTTTTTTTTCGGGGGTGATTCTTTCAGGTGTTTACGCCACAGGTGGTGATGATGTGACTTCCCGGGAAAACATTTTGATTATTCATTCATACAATCAGGGATTTTCCTGGACTGATGCGCTTCATCAAGGCATTACCGAGAACCTTTCAGATACCAATTACACTATCTACACGGAGTATCTGGATGCCTATCGGGATACTCCCCTGGATCAAAACACCATTGAAAAAATTAAACATTACGCAACCAAAGACATCGCCGCCATTGTAGTTACCGATAATACGGCCTTTGAATTGATCTTATCATTAAAGGATGAATATTTTCCTGACGTTCCAGTTTTATTTGCTGGAGTAAACGGGGGGCTGCCGCTTGAGCTACCCTTTAATGACATTAAGGGTATCCTTCAGAATGTCGACTATGAAGCGTTTTTTGTGTGGTTGGGTACTGCCATGCCGCAAATAAAGGATCTATTGATTTGTGGAGCAGATACCACAACGACCCGGGGCACCTATGAACAAATGGTGGCGGCTTACGATAATCTGGCGGATGATCAGCGTAGCTTCAACTTACATCTCATAAAAATAGAGGATTATGACCAGCAATTGGAAGAAATAGCCGGTTATGACAAAGCATCCACAGCCCTATATACGGCAGGTTCATTCGGGGTGTTGAATCACGATCAGTACACCAATATGTTGTCGGCAAATTCGAACTTGCCAACTTTTTGCGGTGTCTCAACATCAATCACCAACCAGGTGATTGGTGGATTTGTGGTATCTCCCTATGAGCACGGGCGTATTATTGGTGAAGATATCCTGGCATTATCGGCAGGTCGTTCCATTGAATCTATACCGATTATAAAAGAACCGGTGCAACAGAAAATTTTTAATTATTATGGCATGAAGGCGTTTAATCTCCCCGAGGAGCGTCTGCCACCCAATAATATCATTATTAATAAACCGCAGAGCAATTACGTTTTGACCTTGAATCAGGTGATTCTGATCAGCTTTATCATGATCCTGATGGCTGTCATTATTTCTGCACTGCTGATCATCATGACTATTCGAAAAAAGTCCCACCTGGCTTTGGCAAACGCCAATGGAGAATTATATCGCCGAAAAATGGAACTGGAGCAAAAAAGTGAGAAGCTGCAGATCAGTCAGGACGAGTTGACCCGGAATGTCAGTTTATTGATGAATGCCAATCAAAAAATTTCATATCTGCTGGATTACAACCAGTTAACCGGTGTTCTCAATGAAATCCGGTTTAATACGCTGCTGGAAACAAATTTTTTAAAAGATCAGGACATTACCATTATCAATTTAACCATTACCAATCTCAATGAGTTGACATATAGTCACGGCAAGGAAATTTACGCCGCTATTCTCAGAAGCATTGCTGAATTTCTAGAAGGCATTACCAAAGAGCGGGATCTGATCGGTTTGTCCAGTAATAATGACTTTTTAATTGCTACGGAAGGTATTCACAAAGAAGAATCACAGTTAATTTGCCAGATGATCAATTTCTTTGATAAGCCCCTGGTGTTAGACCTGTTTACGGTCATTATAAAATACAAAATCGGCATCGCCTACTACCCGTTACAGACCGAGTCCTACTCAGAACTGCTACAAATGAGCCGACTGGCAATTACCCCGGTGATCAATAATGTTCTGATTAATGTTTCGCACTACGATCAATCAATTATGGATAAAATCCTTCATGAAAATGCCATTAAAAATGAAATTGAAACGGCACTGGAAGCCAGAGAATTTGTGCTTTATTATCAACCCAAATATGCCAATGATGGTACGACGATGTTGGGACTGGAGGCATTGATCCGTTGGCAGCAAAAGGATGGCTCACTTAAATCGCCGGGCTATTTCATTGAGATTGCCGAACAGTCCGGTCAAATTATCAACATCGGTTTTTATGTAATCGAGCGGGTTTGTCAGTCCATTGTCGAGTATAATCTGGTAAACAGAGAAATCCCGGTTGCCATCAATTTTTCCGGTCAGCATTTTGCCAGCCGGGATATACGGGAACAGTTTGAAATCATCAAGACCTTTGAACCCAAAGAATTTCAGGGGTATTATTTCAAGCGCCCGGTGCCTCTGACGGAATTATTTAAAATAAACGAGTGAACAAGCTAATAAGTTCAATTGGAAGCAAACAATTGAACTTTTTTTAAGCAAAAAATCAATCAGAAAAAAATGTTAAAAAGGCGTTTATGAAAAGGTACCGGATTTATTAAGTATATCTGTCCGGGAAGGGTATATAAAAAATATCATTATCGTCGATCGGGCGAATGGTCTTTTGGATTTGTCGGGTAAGTTTAGATTAGGAGCAGAGATGAAACTGATAGATAAAATCAAAGAAAAATTAGGTGGTTTGGTTGCGGCATTATCCCGCTATCCGGTGACGGTTGTTTTTCTGGTGGCAGCGGCGGTGGTTAACACCATGGCGATTGAGCAGGACGCCGACTATACCCGGTATTTATTGACCTGTTTAGTTGGTGCCTTTCTGGGGTTTACCCTCCAGGCGGTCTGGGAGCGTTTTTTTGATAAAATAAGTTACCGGCTGGCCGCAATGGGTTTAGGTCTGCTATTGACCCTGGGTTATTTTCTGATCGTCAGACAGGATACCAGTACCAGTATGGAAACCTGGATTCGCACATCGGTTGCACTTTTTGCCTTGTTGATGGCATATATCTGGGTTCCGGCAATTAAAAGCGAGATCAGCTTTAACCAAAGCTTTATGGCGACCTTTAAAGCCTTCTTTAATGCCTTGCTTTTTTCAGGAGTGCTGTTTGCAGGGATTACCCTGATTATCACCGCCATCGATTTACTGTTGTTTCGGGTTTCGGAAAATGCCTATCTGCATACCTTAAACATCGTTGGAATATTGTTTGCTCCTATTTATTTTCTGTCGTTGATCCCCATCTATCCAGGGGTTTCGGACAAAAACCGGTCACCGGAGCAATTGGAGTATAACCGGGAAAAGCTGGCACGATCCTGTCAGTGTCCGAGATTTTTGGAGGTGCTGATTTCTTATATCATAATCCCGCTTTTGACGGTTTACACGGTGATACTGGTTATTTATATTGCCAGAAATATTACCGGAGCCTTCTGGACTGATAATCGCCTGGAACCGATGCTGGTGGGTTTCGCCATTGCAGTCATATTGATTTATATTTTAGCTAGTAATCTGGAAAATATAATTGCAAAATGGTACCGCAAAATTTTTCCTAAAATCCTGGTTCCCATCGTTATCTTTCAGATTGTCGCCTCGGCGTTGCGGATTCAGGATACCGGAATCACTCATGGTCGGTACTATGTGATTATTTTTGGTGTCTTTGCAGCTATTTCCGGGATTCTGATGTGTTTTATGCCAGTTCGTAAAAATGGGATCATCGCTGCGCTATTGATCGGCTTCTCAGTATTTTCGATTATTCCGCCGGTGGATGCTTTTACGATCAGTCGTTCCAATCAAGTTGGGCGATTGACCCAAACGCTGGTTGACAATAGCATGATCCAAGACGATACCGTTTTCCCGAACGCTTCAATATCGGAAGCAGATAAAAAAATTATTTCTGACTCAGTCAACTATCTGGCGATGATGGAATACACCAGCGAAATTTCTTTTCTTGGCAAGGATTTTGATCTTTATCAGGATTTTTATGATACTTTCGGTTTTTATCGTTATGAGGAAGGCCCACATCGATACGAATCAATTTATCTCAATCTGAATCCACAGTCGCCGATTGATATTTCTGGGTATCAGACCTTTGTAGTGGCAAATTTCTACATGCAGGATGATAAAATGGATCCAACGATATGTAGTTTTGAGTCAAATGGAAAAAGCTATACGTTGGTTCGTGAAAAAACAGGTAGGATTGGGGAGTTGGTGCTGACAGAGACAGATGGTCAAGAACTGATGCGGATCAATATGCAAGAAGTGTTTGATCATTTTGATACATCCCAGGGTGGCAGTTACCAGGTTAGTAAAGATTATATGAATGCCGACGAAGCTATGTTTACAGTGGAAAATGATAAGGCGAAAATTTCGATGATAGCGATTTTTTTAGCCATCGAAAAATCAGAAGTTGAGACAACATATAATGCTGACTTTTATGTGCTGGTTCAGATAAAATAACGAATGGTAAAAAATTTTATTAAATAGTCAGTATTGCGTTTGGGGTGTCGTCTTTATTTTGCCAAGTAAATACCGTTTTTTATACTTGATCCGGGCGTATTTGCCGATTTTATTGATTATCAGGGGATTGACCACCCCACCGATGACGCCGACAATGGGCAATCCTTGAATAAATTTGGCGGTCAGCAGGGTATTGGATAAAAGATCCGAGGTCTCCTTCATCACCGCATCCAGATCAATGCTTATGTGGGCGTGGGTATCGATATCCTGACCTAAGCCCTCGACTTTCTGATCGTAGGCTTTGCGCAGATCTTCTTTGGTCATGGCGGCACAGATCAGATAAAGCAGGTAGGCTTTTTCTTCTTCCGTGGTGTATTGAAAACCATAGGACAGGGCGATTTCATTGATGGTTTTAACGATGACGCCAAGAAACAGGGGAATATCCGGCAGACCAATCCCCAACAAACCCAGAACACCGCCTTCAATGGCAGCAATGGATTCATTGATGGTTTTGGAGTGCTTTGACGATTTATCCAACTTAGTCAGATGTTTTCGATTCATATATTTTTCAATCGCATAATTATTTAAATCATATTCGATTTCAATTTTTTCTTTATTGACTATTTTTTCGATTAATGAACTGCCTTTTTCAAAGACCAGATGAAAGCCCATGTAAAAGGCAGTGTCCAGGGTTGACTGCAGCTTGGCTGGTATTTTATCCTGAATTTTATTGACCATCGGGGAAAAGTTTGATTTCATAAACGGACTGTCAGTCTGATTCAAAAACTTCTGTTCGTGTTTTTCCAGCATGGTCAGTTGTTTTGATAGGATCAGGTCTTTTTTCATTTTTGAAACTCCAATCAGTTGATTTAATAAACGCTATCTTATCCTATCATTCTATCAATTTTCTTTAATCAGAACTTAAACAAGCACTTAATATAATAAAAAAGTCAGCTGATTTTTCTGACCGGAAACTGGATTTCGGTTAGCCAGTCTTCGGCGGAATCCTTGTTCCAGATGCCATCGATATAGGACTCCCGGGGATTGTCAATAATTTCATAGCCATTATTCTCGGCCCATTTAAGCATTGCATTGTAGGCTTTGGGGAAGCCTTCATAGGGGCCTTTGTGAAGGACACAGGCGGCATGCTCGACCCGGTTGATGACCTTGAATGTCAGCATTTCCGAATCCGCCTTCTTTTCTGTAACGGCTTCGCAGATTTCCACATCCACATCGGTATCCCGGTATTCGCCATCATGATAGATATTAAAACAGTATTCTGGAACCGCACAGACACAGCCCAGCCGTTCCATTTCGGCCCCCATCGGCGGCATCACATCAAACAGGGCGTCATAGCTGGGGATCACCGTCCGCATCGATGCCACAATCACCTCGGGCAGGTCTTTTAAGATAATGTGGTAGTCGCAAGTGTCCCCATCTTTTTTGGCCAGATAGGATTCCACCTGGGCGAGACGCAGGGTATCGGCGGCGATTTTTTGGATGATTTCCAGCCGCTTTTTCTGAAGTAATTCTTTTTCCGGGACTCCGCCCTGGACTTGTTTGATTTCGTCCAGGGTAAAGCCCATATCCCGAAGGGCCAGAATTTGGTGAAGGACGGGGAGCTGGGCCGAGGTATAATAACGGTAGCCCGTCGCTTCTTCGATAAACGCCGGTGGTAGCAGGCCGATTTCGTCATAGTGGCGCAGCGCTTTGATGGTGACCCGGTTGATTTTTGAAAACAGTCCGATCTTATAATAGACGGTTTCAACGCGTTGACATTGATAGGTTTCGTTCATTTGTTTTCCTTTCTTATTCCCAACGGAAGAATCGGATGGATAAAATAATGCCCATGACCAGCGATCCAACTAACACCATCAGGGGAAGAAACAGGTTGGTTTCCAGTCCCAGACTGGTCGATTTCAGCAGGGCAATACCCTGGGTCAGGGGCAGAAAACTGGCCACGTTCTGGAGCGGTTGGGGAAAAATTTCAAAGGGAATCGTGGCTCCGGATAAAAACAGCATCGGGAAGTAGACAATACTGCAGACCATGTTGGCGGTTTTAACGGTGCGGCACAGGCTGGCAATGAGCAGTCCGAGACTGTACATCGACACCATCACCAGCAGATAAGACCCGAAAAATGCGAGCTTTCCGCCAATGAGTTCATATCCGAAGAAGGTTCGGGCGACGGCGTAAATCAGCAGCGCCGAAACAAGTGACAGCAGCATGTTGATGACGGCATGAACCCATAATAACATAGTTGGACTCACCGGTGTCACAAAAAAATGTTTGAGAATTTTCTTGTCCCGATAGTCGGCGATGGTCAGGGGGATGCCCATAAAAGCTGTGGCACAGATTCCCACCGTGACCAGCGCCCCAAACGAGCTTTGAATCAGGGTGTACCCGGCATCATTGGGAGCGGGGTTTTGTCCGACAATCAGACCGATGAGGATCATAATGCCCACCGGCATACAGACTCCGAAAAAAATGCTGTCGATACAGCGCAGCGATAATCGGCCTTCGATTTTCAGTAAGGTAAAAAATTTTTTCATATGGCGATTTCCTCCTTCATGACCCAGAGATAGGCTTCTTCCAGTCGTTGATATGGGCTTTTTAGAATCAGCTCCGGGACGGTATCGGTTACCAGGGCTTCGCCCCGGTTAATGATGCAGATCCGGTCACAGAGCACCTCCACCTCGTCCATGTAATGAGAGGTGAGAAACAACGTCAGTCCTTTTTCTTTAAGCGCCGTTAAAACCTGCCAGACCTCCCGCCGGGCCTCGGTGTCGAGCCCGGTTGTGAGCTCATCCAGAAAGAGTACCTCAGGTTGGGAGATCAGGGCCAGTAGTATCGACAGTTTTTGTTTTTCGCCGCCGGAGAGTTTGGCCACCGGTTGCTTGAGGTAGTGATCGAGCTTAAACTGCGCCAATAAGTCATGGTAATCAGCGGGTGACTGGTAAAGGGCGGCGATTTCTTCACAGACTTCACCCACCCGGATATTGCCCTGATAGCTGGAGGACTGCAGCTGCACCCCGACCCGCTCAAAAAGTTGCTTGCGTTCTTTTGTCGGGTCCATCCCCAGAACCTGAACCGAGCCGTTTTCAAATAACTTCAGTCCCAGGATACAGTCGATGGTGGTCGACTTTCCGGCGCCGTTGGGCCCTAAAAGACCAAACACCTCACCTTTTTTGACAGTGAGGTTTAAATTTTTTACCACAACCCGATTGCCATAGGATTTGTTTAAATTTTTCACTTCAATACAGTTTTTCATTGCTTCCTCCAATCATTTCTTGCTACAAGTTGAAGTATAAATGCTCCTCCACGGGGAGAGTCAAGGGTGATTTTTAAGTTTTTTTCAGTAGTAAGATTTAAAACGACTGGGTCAGTTTAGCTGTTTAGATTGCTTTTATTCGGGTAAATAAGCAAATAAAATAATTACACTTTATCTTGGGAGGATAAAAATGAATAAAGACACGTTTGAAGAAAAATGGGAACAGATCTAAGAGGATGTACAGGAAAAATGGGAGAAACTGACAACTGAAGATCTGGAAGCGGTAAAAGGCAATGCTAAAGTGTTGGTTGATAAACTTCAGGAAAAATATGGCATGACCAGGGAAGCTGCCGAAAAAGCCATTGAGGATTTAAAAGAAAAATTCAAAAAATAAACGTCGCATAAGGTTTAGGATAAAAAGATAAAAGCACCTCGGCATTGAGGTGCTTTTAAGTTAATTAGCGATTACTTTGAAATGCCCGGATAGTTGATCCGGGGGCTGGGGAGCCAGCTGGAACAACCATCACTTCGATTGCTTCCAGACGATAGCCATAGCCTTCGGTACCGGAGCTACCACCATTTTTGGCCCAGTCCAACCAACCGATATTTTCAGCATGAACCCGGTAATAAACATCGTAGCGGGAAGCATCAGCACCAGTTAAACGGACTTCAATGGCTTCCAGGCGTAGGCCCTGATTAGAGGTACCACTGATTTCACCATCATGTTTCCAATCCTGCCAGCCGATATTTTGGATGTGGGTGCGATACTCAATGCCCAGATCATAGCCTTTGTTATCTACTTGAATTTCAATGGCTTCCAGGCGTTTGGATTCTCCGGAAGTACCACTGGTTTGCCCATTCATTTTCCAGCGTTGCCAGCCATAATCCTGGACATGGGTTTGGTAGGAACAGGTAATACTTTTTTGTGCAGAAACACTTAAGGCTGTGGCAGAAGTGTTTCCCGCACCATCATAAGCATAAATGTGTACGGAATAGGTTCCCAGCTCGTTATTGTGCTGGTTGTATGAAACCCGATAAGATGCGGTGTTGCCGCTAATGCTGGCCCGGTGCCAGACCAGGTCATCCTGTCCGTTGGCATCAGTCCAGGTGGGGAAAAGGACGGATGCAATACCAGAATCCGCATCAGAAACCTGACAGGTTATAGTGAAGCCTTCATCGTTGAGCTCGGTTATCTGGGCATTGGCAATTGTCGGGGGGGTGGTATCACGGTCCGGTTCAGGTTCAAAGTCACCAAGATAAATATATCCCTGGAAGCCGCCAACAGAAACTGCATTTTCTGTACCAGCAGTAAAAGTGGTAGTATAAAAGTAAGAACCACTCCAAGACGACTCTGAAACAGTCACCTTATTTCCTTCAATTTTTTCGACAACCGCAACATGACCGCAGGAACTGCCGTCCCAGCAAAGAATGGCGCCGACTTTAGGGGTGGAGCCATAAGGGTAGGCACCGCTTCTGAGGTTGTAATCCCAAAACTCATTGGCGTTACCATTGCTTAAATTCGGTTTGCTGCCCAAAATTTCGTAGGCCCGGCCCCAGGCGTATGCGGTACAGTTTGGCATCCCATAGCCAGCCAGATAAAATATATTTTTGGAAAAGTAATAATCATTATCTGAAGCAGGTGCACTGAGTCGAGGTGAGAATACCGACGAACTATTTATGCCATCATTCAGGTAGGCTTCATCCGGCCAACCGGGATCGGCAGCCACATCACCGGGGAGCATTTCCCGGGTTTCAACAAATGGTTGGGCATCGATGGTCGTAACCACTGTTCCGCTATTATTGCTTTCTTCTGCCAACACAGCAACCGGGTAAATACCCAGAACTATCATTAGAACAAAACAAATAAAGACGCCACGATAAAACTTCATTTCCAGTATCCTCCCATATCTCTGTATTAATATAAATTTCGCATCGATAATGTATGTTTTAGAAATAATCGGCTTAATTTACAATAATTCCAATTAATTCGGTTACAATTCGTTACTTAAATTTTACACCCTAATTATAAATTTTGCAATGATTTACTATAAATTACAATAAAAAAACTCAAAAAATGCAAGAATCATAAAACTGTCACATAAAGTTCGATTGTATTTCACGATCAGACATTAAAATATTGACAAAAAACGTCTTTAAAGGAGTGTCAGATTAAAAATTTGTTAAATTTATGTTAAAAGCGTTCTATTTTGGGAACTTATGGTGTAGAATGAGTACGGCAAAAAAACAGTCGAGTATGACATTCAAAAAAGACTTTTGAATGTGTAGAGAGAAAAGGGGTATTCTTAAAAAAATGACAATCACTTTATCGGATTTTATCAGCAGCATTGCCGGCAATCCAGCTTTGCTCATCATTGTAGTTTTAACCCTTGGGGTAATTTTGGTAAATGGATGGACTGATGCGCCAAATGCCATCGCCACCTGCGTGTCCACCCGATCATTGGAGCCAAGAAAAGCAATTGTGATGGCGGCCGTCTTCAATTTCCTGGGGGTTTTCGTTATGACTGCCATCAATGCGACGGTAGCCCAAACGGTAGCCAATATGGTAAATTTCAGCGGTTCAGACGATGCGCTCATCGCTTTGTGTGCAGCCCTCTTTGCCATTGTGCTCTGGGCAACAGCTGCCTGGTATTTCGGGATTCCAACCAGTGAAAGCCATGCATTGATTGCAGGTATATCTGGTGCCGCCATTGCACTGCAAGGGGGAATTAGCGGAATTAATGGAGAAGCCTGGATTAAGGTCGTTTATGGGCTTGGGACATCGACACTGTTAGGGTTTGGGCTAGGTTTTCTGGTCGTAAAAATAGTGATGCTGATCTGTAAACAGATGTCTCGACAGCAGACAAATGTATTTTTTAAGAATGGTCAAATTGGCGCCGGAGCGGCCATGGCTTTTATGCATGGTGCTCAGGACGGACAAAAGTTCATGGGAATTTTTATGCTGGGGATATTTCTGGCACAGGGGAATGCTGACGCCACGAATTTTGTGATTCCAGTATGGATGATGATTCTATGTTCGTTGGTTATGGCCCTGGGAACCTCCATTGGGGGGATGAAAATTATCAAAACGGTTGGTATGGATATGGTTAAGTTGGAATCCTTTCAGGGTTTCAGTGCTGATCTTGCGGCAGCAATCTGTTTGTTGATTTCATCTGTTTTCGGATTACCTGTCAGTACCACCCATACCAAAACAACAGCAATCATGGGCGTTGGTGCCGCTAAACGGTTTTCCTCGGTGAATTGGTCAACAGTTGGAGAGATGCTTTTAGCCTGGGTATTGACTTTCCCGGGTTGTGGCCTGGTCGGATTTATCATGGCCTGGGTTTTTATGCAAATATTCTAAAACAACACTATCTTAAAAGGGAGACATTATGTCAAAAAAAGTTAAAACAAAAGGGTATAACTATTACAAGGAATTTATTGCTGTTTCTAATTTGATCGTGAAAGCATCCGAAATGCTCAATGAAACGCTTCAGGACTATGATCTTAAAAGCTTGGAGAAGAAGCTGGTCAAACTTCACGAAGTGGAACGAACCGCAGATAACCTCAAATATGAGATGATGGAATTTATGTACAGTGATTTTCTGCCCCCCATTGAGCGGGAAGATATTATCAATCTGGCCTGTGCGCTGGATACCATTATCGATCTGATTGAAGACATCCTCAAATATTTGGATATGTTCCAGATTGGAAAGATCACCCCGGAAATGTTTAAGTTTATGGAGCTGATTGTTAGAAGTGCGACGTGTCTGCATGAAGCAATCAAAGAACTGAAATCTTTTAAGAAACCAAAAGCCTTAAATGAGGCAATTATTGCCATCAATCGATTGGAAAACGAGGGCGACGACCTCTATGTTCACTCGGTAAGACAGTTATTTATAGATAAACGGGATCATATCGAAACCATTGCTCTCATTCGTATTTATGATTATTTTGAAGAAAGCTGTGATTCTTTCGAGGATGCGGCAGATATTATTTCCAGCATTATTCTAAAAAACTCCTAAATCAGGGAAAATATAAGCGCCTGGTTTTGAGTAGCCATTTTATATACACCACCGTTTTGTTTTTGCAAAGCGGAGGGTGTATTTTTTAACCTGTGAAGCCTATTTACAGGCTTGATGTGAACGTACGCAAAAACTATACAAACATTTACACTTTATCTATTTACATATTATAATAACGTGATATACTATATCTAAATCAAAGATCATCAATCATTTTCTAATTTTAGTGATTTCGATCATTGAAAAGTAAATAATCGCACAGCTCACCAATAAAATAAAAATTACCAGACTAAAGTAACCTATTAGCAAATGGTCAATTAATTCGTTTTAATGGCAGTGGGAAAAATTTGAATGAGAAAACAGATTGCTCCGAAATGAAGAGTGGTAATAACCTTAACAACTCTTAATAGAAATAGTCAAAGATCATTGGGGATCAGGAAATACCATTCGGTGAAGATGATGACGAAAAGATTTCTAAACGATTGTATTGGTTATTAATCCAATCTAAAGAGTAAGATGATTCCAAAAAGTTGGCGATATTTACAAAGATAAGTGATGAAGAAGATTTTTGATAAAATCAATAGGAGGAGTCCAAACGGATGACAACAGAGATTTTAGGCTAGGCCGGTTTTACAGATAAAAATGTAAAATCGGTCTTAGTCTTTTTTGGCTTAATACAAAGTAATGATGCTGATTATTGTAAAAAAGTTTTAAGGCCGGATCGTGGCCGGATTTAGGCGATAGGTGTTTATCGTTTTAATGACAATGCTGTTTTTTAAAAGCGAAACGGGGTATATTTAGTAACATCAGAGCACAAAATAATCGTAATTTATTGCCATGATAAAAAAAAAACGGAGGATATGATCATGAAATTACTGGTACCCATTGATGGTTCCAGGGCATCCATGAACGCCCTGAAAAAAGCCATGGAGATTGCCCGAAAATATGATTTTGCGATGAAGCTGGTGACAGTTGTGGAAGAAAACCATGTAACCAGTTATGGCAGAAACCAGAACTTCTGGCATCAGGTGGATGGTTCCATCATTTCAGCCGGTGGCGTCGAAATGGAGATTATGTCACAACTGGAAGAACGGGCCGCAGAGATGCTGGACACTATTGTGGCAGAATTTGATTTTTCCGGTATTGATCTGGAAAAATTAGTAGTGACCGGAGAACCTTCCATTGAAATTCTGGAAATCGCCAGGGAGGAAGCATTCGATCTGATTGTCATGGGTAACCGGGGGATGTCAAAAATTAAGCGCTTTTTTACCGGTTCAGTTACCCAGCGGGTGATTTCAGAAGCACCTTGCCCGGTATTATCGATTCATGAGGATCTTAAATAATGCTTAAAAAGGTGACAAACGGTTTCGGTACCTTAGCAGAGAGAATGGCTTTAAATCGGCTTTACAAATCATTTGTAATATTTATACAAACGTTTACAAAAAATCTATTTACTTATTTCAAAAAGGTGCTATAATACAATTAATCAAAGATCAACTGATCATTTAAAAGTAAATAAGATCCAAGTTGTCAATAATTATAAATGAGATAATCAGCATCAACGTAAAAAATCGAGACTGATTAAATCAAATAAATTAACGGCAAAGGAAAAATTTGTTTTAAATAATTTTTAAAACAAATTGTGCTTAAATTAAAACAAGAAGGTAACCTCACAACGAATTAAATGAACGATGAATGAAAAATATCCTTGAAAAAAGAAAAGTTCTCACGGTTTCTGAAAGCCATATCCGATATTAAATTGGAAACGAGAAAATGTTCTGAAGTCAAAAATATCAAGTAAAAAATTTAGTAAATAATAATCGGGTGAGTATCAAACAAATCGAATTTTAAAAGCAAGAGCATCCTAAAAATTGGAGAAATTTACTTGAAAAGTGAAAAAAGAAGATTTTTGATAAAAAATCATAGGAGGAATCCAAACGGATGACAACAGAGATTTTGGACTAGGCCGATTCTACAGGTAAAAGCGTAGAATCGGCATTAGTCTTTTTTTGTTGCTAAAAATAGGATGTGGTTGCCTTTTAAAAGTCGGATCAATCTGACGAAGAGATAGTGCTGGAATCACGATGCACATTGAATTTGATTGCGGCCATTTTTTTTGGCCGAATACAGACTGGCATCAGCTGCTTCGAACAAGTCAGTTTTACTCATTTTAGGGGTGAACGGGGTAAAACCGATGCTCATGGTGACAACCTCATCAGGCATGGTATCAAAAACCGCCGTTTCAAGATCGGTTCGTATTCGCTCAAGAATTTCAAGACAGGCTTCCGGTGATTTTTCAGTAAAAATAACGGCAAACTCTTCGCCGCCGTAGCGGGCAGCAAAATCATTGGCTTCCAGATTATCACGAATGATAGCAGCAGCAGTGGCAATAACCTTATCACCGTTGCCATGGCCCTGGCGGTCATTAATCCCTTTGAACCGGTCAAGATCCATCAATCCCAGTGAAAGATTAAAGGGTTGTTTGCGACATTGGGCCACCAACTCATCCAGATACTCGTGAAATGTTTTATGATTGTATAAGTTTGTAGCCAAATCCATCTTTGTGAGCTTTTCCATGTAAATGTTACGGTATAAAAGTTCTTTTTCTTTTTCAACCGAGATAACCATATCGGTATAGACAACTGAAAATCGTTTTGTCAATTCCCGGGAAAGAAAATAAGAGCTCACCAGAATGGCGGAAAATGTCGTAACTTCAATTACTGACATCATTGACAGCGGGGGGAACAACAACTTCATGCCAACAAATACAGCAAGGGACAGATAAAAAGAGAAGTCAATCAGTTTGAGATCCAGAAAAAAAATCGAGATAAGCACGGGCATCAAAAAAAGCGAGAGCATTACGTAAAAAACAGGATAATGAACCATGAACAGAATCATGACAATGGCCTGACATCCAACGATGATAAAGTAAGGGGTGACAGTTGTATTTAAGCGAATCAGCTTTTTTAAAACAATAAGAATTATAACTTCAAGTAAAAGCGGGAATAGAAAGCGTTCCAGGAAAAAAGATTGGGGAGCCAGACTGGAAAAAAACAGATTAAGCAGTGTCACTGACGATGAAACGCCAATGGCAATCCATAAATATGTAATGATGTGTGTGTACCAATTCTTGTTTAAATGCAAAATGCTGGCCTCCTTTATAGATATTAACACATCCTGGTCGGGTTAACCATAAAACGATTATGGATGCAACCTTTTTTCGGAATCTGGATGATATGGCTCATATTGTAACATTTAACCGGTTTGTTTTTCAAGGTGAATAAACACGATATGGGAAAAAAGAAAAAATAACGATAAAGCATCGTTATTTTAATTTTGAGATAACTATAATTGGATAAAATTCAGAAATAGTCGAATAAAACATAAAAAATTTTACCATTGTTAAAGAATACCAATAAGCGGACAATTGCAACGCAAGAACAATTGACGACTAATTGTCGCTTATTCGTCCATCATTTGTTCCTTCAAATACTTATACATCTGGCTGAAATCGTTGAGTTCATCCTCGGATGTTGCGCTGCGAAGGGCTTCGATTTCAACAATATTGGTCACAAAAATATCCACCAGTTTGGGTTCAAAAAATTTTCCTTTTTCTTCGAGGAGATAAGCTACAGCAGATTCCTGAAACCAGGCCTCTTTGTAGGAGCGGATACTGCTAAGCGCATCGTAGACATCCGCAATCGCTGTAATTCGTGCAAAGATATGGATGTCCAGCCCTGATTTACCGCTGGGATAGCCACCGCCGCCCCACTTTTCGTGATGTTCGAGAGCTACCAGAGAAGCATAACGGAGCATTTCCCGCTCGGAGCTTTTCAGAATTTCATAACCGATATTGGTGTGATACTTCATGATTTCAAACTCCTGCTCCGAAAGGCGGCCGGGTTTATGAAGGATATTTTCACCGATCCCGATTTTTCCGACATCATGCATGGGTGATACCGCAGAGAGAATCGTCACATCACGCTCGGAGAGTCCGTACTCCCTGGCCAGATAGGCAGAAACCCGGGCGACCCGTTTGACATGGTTAGCGGTTTCGAACGAGCGGGTTTCAATGACAGCGCCCAGTTTAGAAATCAAAACCTTCTGAGTATCCACAATTTCCTGGTTCAAATCAGCGATTTCGACCGTTTTCTGGTTAAGAATATTCTTTTCACGAATGGCATAGAGGAGGAGACCAATAATGGTGATCAGTACCCCGGTGATCACAGAGAATAAAATAATCAAGTTTTTGTTTTTTTCAAAATAGGAGACCGGTTTATTGATTACTGTAGCGCCTTCTGGAACATAACTCAGTTGATATGTTTTTAGAACATTATAATCAAACATATATTGATAATGTGAGCCATCCTCATAAACTAAGGGTGAAACGGATTGTCCGGCCCAGAGATCAAGCAGCGTGTTGGCGGCACTTTCGCCATATTTATAGGAAGAAGCAACGTAGCCACCAACCACTCCAGTACCAAGGTAGAAATCCCAGAGTGCATACACCGGGTTCTTGGCGTTTTTTAAAATGTACCGGGGAACTTCATCATAATGGTAGGTTATACCATTTCGATCCCGAGAATACAAGACATAGAAAAACAGATCGGTGTCACCGCTATTATCAACGATTGTTTTGAGTTCCTCCGGTGTTTTGTCAAAGTAGTGTTGACTTTCATATTCCGGGTATTTTTCGGCAAGCATGGACACGATGTCTGAGCGCATTTCGTTACTGGTGGTGGTTTCATCATAAATAAAATGCAGCGTTTTAATAGCTTTTGCTTGATTTTGTTCTAAAGCCAGCGCAACATTCTTTGACACATCCGGCCGTTCTTCGATAATGACCATACCGGGAATCCCCTGACTGTAAGGTCTCAGAGAATTGATGCCCGTACTGACAACATAAGTGGTATTGGGCCAGATTGTTTTGCCATACTGATTGTAAAACAGCAGGGCATCATCATCACAAAGGATAATACCATCCAGTGAAACCTGCTGATATTTTTGAGTCATTAGTTCAGCCAGGGCTTTAAAATTATCAGCATCTAGACTGCTTTTTGTATCCAGAAATTCATACCGGATGCGAACCTTTTCTCCTGAATCAAAAAGTACCGCTTCAATTCCTTCTTCCAAAACTCGAGTATGGTAATAATCCCGTTGATAGGACTGAACAATCAAAATCTCTTTAGTATAGATTCCCAGATCATTGGTCGTTGCGAAGACCGCTGGAGAAAGCAGATAACAAAAAAGACCAGTAAAGAATATGAACAATATGATGCGCAACTTTTTCATTGATTTAGCCTCCAGTTAACAGTCTTTGTAACATTTATACCAATAAATTTTGCTCTTAAACAAGCGGGTGCATCCATAGAAGACTAATTATTATAATTAGTAAAGGGATTTCTGGGTAAGTATAAAGCTAATCGGAGTAAAAGGCACTGAAGTTTAGATAAAAATATGCCAGGCTTGTTTTAGAGGTGTTAATCAGGTGGTGCTTCAAAAATACCTAAGTATTTTGGATGATTAGTCGATTACATAAACAGAGAAGCCATTGTCTTTAAAATCAGCACACAAAAAATTTGAGAAGGAGATGCCATGATTGACTTGCCAGGAACCACCAATGTATACAAGCGACTGCCCAAAGAATTGTTTTATAAATATTTAAATGACGACAGTGCGTCAAAAAAGATTTTCATCGATGAAATTCGTAGCATCATCTGGATCAATACCCTTTCACCTGAAACAATCGCACATCCAACGGGGCAAAATGTTACAGAAATCGCCATCGTCGAAATTATCCTAAACCGACAGGCGATCAGTTCCGCGATTCTTGAAATTATCAACCGGGAAATTGATCAATATGCGGTTTTCCTGGTTCGATACGAAGAGTGGGGTCAGCTCTGGTGCTGTGATCATCAGATGTTTAATCCCCAAACGGGTCTATTTAATTGCCAAAACTATCATCAGACGAATTGGATGAGCGCTGATGATTTGTCACTGAAGATTAATGGCATGAATCTGGATCAGATTTATGAGAACTTTTTTATGCAGATTGCTGGAAAAGCGTTTCCAGTCTGGAGCGATAAAAGTCAGAAAAAAAATGATGAACTGATTGAAAAAGTAGAACAAGCAGGAAAGTTCGAGCAATTGGAAAGGCTGGAAGCCACCATTAAAAATCTCGAAAGTCAGATGGGAAAAGAAATGCAGTTTGGCAAACAGGTTAAACTAGCGACAGATTTAAAAACGACACGAGAGGAATTACAAAAAATTAAACGGGGAATGTCGACCCATATTGAAATCCATCAACCGGAAATTGTGACGACTCAGGAGGAAAAACCTGAAGGAGTAAGCGCTTATTTTCCCAATGTATATATGAAGATGCGGGATAATAGAAGAAACCGCTTTGATTATTCGTTAATCTAAAAAATGATTATATCAACAAACCAATATAGAAAAAGCACCCGTCGAGGGTGTTTTTTTGTAAAGCAATTCGAAGAAGGGTGGAAACAAGCAGATCAGCGAAAATGAATTGCCAGGCTTTGAAAAAAAGCTTAAAATTAAAGACAGTCAAAAAACAGGGTTGGGAAAAGGAGTAACGATGTTAAAACGGATACAGAATATTAAAGGAATCGGAAAACGAGTCAGAGACATTAATAAAGCACTGAATCAGGAAGGGTTTTATCTGCCCTGGAATGACAGTCAGATCGAATTGTACTTCAGAAGTTTAAAACAGGAAATGACCACAGTCGATTGGAATGATGAAGAAGGCAATAAAATCAGGTTGATTTTTACACCCCAGATTATTAAAGAAGATGGCTATGATACAACGATCAATGTGATTGAGGTGGAATACTATACCATTTTGCAGATTGTCGAACAGATCCGTAAACAGCTTCATGCCCAAAAGCAATCATAAATCTAAGGACTGACTTCGATTGAGACAATCTCAGGGACGTTCAGGAAGCGAAAGGGCAATTTGGTCATGCCGGTGCCTTTGGTGACAAACAGGTTGGTTTGTCCCTGGCTGCCAATCGCATACAGCCCTTTGACATATTTTTTTCCATTGGCGGGCAGAATCTTCTCGGTGAGATAGGGCAGTGAGATCTGGCCGCCATGGGTATGGCCAGCTAAAACCAGCTGAACCGCATCACTGTTCATGTCATCGACAATATCTGGCTCATGGGTCAGCAGAATATTATAAGCGCCGTCCCGAGCCGCATCAGTCAGATTCAAATCAGGATTACCCCGATAAACATCATCCAGGCCTAGCACCCGCAAATTAAGCTCAGAAATATCCAGCCAGTCATTAATGAGAACCTCAAAACCGGCAGCGTTCATCAAGTCGGAATAATTGTATTGATCCAATAAGGCATACTCATGATTTCCGATAACGGCAACCTTGCCATAGGTGGCGTGGATTCCAGCCAGACTCTGAGCGATTATATCCGGATTGACGGTAAAATCGCCACTGGATCCAATCAGGTCACCGGTAAAGACAACCAGGTCGGCATTTTCCGCATTTATCTTTGCGACAATTTGCTCGAGCTGGCCGTTGTCGTTGAATTCACCCAAATGCGTATCACCAAAAAAAACGATTTTAAAGGGGGCCTCAAGTCTGCTGCTGACCAGTTTTTCCCGATTAACCATTAAGAGATTGGGTTCTATATATCGGGCATAAGGATAGCAGCCCACCAAAAGGGAGGCTAAGGTAATGGTTGTGATCAGTAAGAATTTTCCAAATTTCATCGTGACTCCTTTCGGCTCTCTGCATTATAACCCGCAAGCTTTAAAGGGTCTTTAATAATCAGGAAAAATTCTGAGAATGGCTCAGAATGGCACGGCCATTAAAAGGGAGACTTCAGAAAAAAGGGGTTGACAACAAAGTACTTCGGATGTAGAATTAAATTAATTCGAATGATGAAGTATCTTACACGTATAATAAAGGAACAGCAAAATGGAAAATCGTCTTAATGGCAATCTGGAAGCATTGATATTTGAATACCTGGACAAAATAAAATATCTTTTGTCGCCGGAGATCTGGGGCAATGAAATTTTTAATTGTTCGAAAAATGAGGTGTTTGTACTGATGCTTTTGTATCGACGAAGTGATGTGAATATGACCCAGATCGCTGACTATCTCAGTGTGCCACTGAATACGGCCACAGGGATTGTGGCCCGGATGGAAAAACGGGAGGTTGTTCTTCGCGAAAGAAGCTCAGAAGATAAACGGGTGGTCACCATTAAACTGACCGAAGTCGGCCGAGCATCAATCCAAAATATCCTCACGGAGATGATCCGTTTCGGACAATTGATAATGGATAGCTTCACTACCGAGGAGGTCAATCTGGTATTCAAACTGGTGGATAAGGTCATCGATACCATCAACCAAGATACCGGCGCGATCGTCGAAACGCAAACCAGTTCAAAAATCAGAAAAATCATCATTGAATAAAACGGCTGCCTCCGGGCAGCATCTTTTCAGCTGAATACTTCGAACAACGAACTATTCGAAAAAGGAATTAAAATAGCAGGAGGAAACTTATGAAGCGGATATTGATCTTTACCGGCAAAGGTGGGGTGGGAAAAACCAGTGTAGCGGCAGCCCATGCCCTTAAATCAGCTCAGCAAGGCCAAAAGACGCTGATCGTCAGTACGGATATGGCCCATAATCTGGGGGATCTCTTTAATCATCCAATTGGCAAAGAAGCGGTTACAGTGGCTGACAATCTTGATGCTCTGGAAATCGATCCCAATTATGTGATGGAAACGGATTTTAAAAACCTGATGCAGGCCTTTAACAACATGATCGGCTCAATTAATCCGGATGGTGCAGAAATGGATGAGTTCACGATGATGCCAGGGATGGATGAGCTATTCGCCTTACTTAAAATTCAGGAATTATACAATGACAGCGACTATCAGCGGATTATTGTGGACTGCGCCCCGACCGGAGAGACCCTGTCGCTGCTTAAATTCCCGGAGCTGATGTGCTGGTATATGGATAAATTCTTTCCTGTCGGCAAGGTGGCAGTACGGATTCTGTCGCCGGTTTCAAAATCATTATTTAAGATTCAATTGCCTGACCGTCATGCCATGAGTGATATTGAAACCCTCTATGTGAAGTTGATTGAGCTCCAGGAGTTGTTAAAAAATAAGGACGTATCCTCGGTCCGCTTGGTGACCATTCCGGAAAAAATGGTGGTGGCAGAAACCAAACGGAATTATATGTACATGAAGCTCTATAACTACAACGTCGATGGCATTTTTATCAACCGGATCTTGCCCCGGGAAATCGAAAATCCCTTTTTTGCAAAATGGATTACCATTCAGAAAAAGTACATTGCTGAAATTGAAGCCTGTTTTGATCAAATTCCCAAATATTATATTCCCTGGTACGACACTGATTTGCTGGGCCTGGATGCCATCAACCGGATCTGTACCGAGGTCTTCACCGACAGTTGCGACTTATTTGCGATCAAAGCGGATATTGCGGGTGAAAAATATGAGCAGACTGCGACGGGTTATGAACTGAAACTTTTTTTACCGAATATTACCAAAGATGCGGTGGCCGTTAATCTGGCCGGGTCGGATGTGATTGTCAAAATTGGTAATTACAAGCGGAATATTCCACTACCCAATAGCCTTAGAGGAATGACTGTCAGTTCGGCAAAATTTGACCAGAGTACCCTGGTCATTGCCTTTGAATAAAATTAAAAAGAGGAGGTTTAATAATGAACCGTGAATTTATTAAAAACATGATCTTGGCCAAGCAGTATGAGCGGGATGCGTTTTTGTCCCTGCTGTCCCCATCGATTGCCCAACATGTTTCGGTGATCGAAAAGGAAGTAAAAGGGATCGTCGTTGACCTGGCCAGGGAATGGGCACTGGATGTTGGCGCAGCGGTGAGCACTGCTGAACAGGAAAAAACTGCGGGATCGGAGCATGAAAAAAAAGTCAGAAAAGTATCTATCGATTAGTATTATTATGTGAAGATAAAAAAAGGGGGAAGACCATGCGAATTATTTTATATACCGGCAAAGGCGGGGTCGGTAAAACCAGTGTAGCGGCGGCAACGGCGGTTAAACTGGCCAAAGACGGCAAACGCGTTTTGATTATGAGTACCGACCAAGCTCATAGTTTATCAGATTCATTTGGTGTAAAGCTGGAGAACACCCCGGTTAAGATCAGTGAGTTGCTCTGGGGGCTGGAAATTGATGCGATCCTGGAAGGGGAACGAGCCTGGGGAAATATGAAAAACTACATGAAGGAATTGTTGACGGCCCGGGCGCAGGGGGGCATTGAAGCGGAGGAATTACTGGTTTTTCCGGGACTGGAAGAATTGTTTGCATTGTTTAAAATTATCGACATTTACGAGGAAAACCAGTACGACGTGTTGATAGTCGATTGTGCGCCGACCGGCGAGACCCTGTCGCTGCTGAAGTTTCCGGAAATGTTTGGCAATATGATTAAAACTGTACTGCCAATGAAAAAAAAGGCGGTTAAGGTGGCAGGCCCGATGGTTGAAAAGGTTATGAAAATTCCGATGCCGGAGGATAATGTCTTTGATGATGTGGAACAATTAAATGAAAAGCTCTATCAGCTACAGGCGTTGATGACCAATAAGGAAATCCTCAGCATCCGCATCGTCACGACCCCGGAGCGGATTGTCATCAAGGAGGCGAAACGAAATTTTACCTATCTGCATTTATACAATTATACGATCGATGCCGTGATCGTCAACAAAGTCTATCCGGCGATGGCTCTTGACGGGTATTTCAGTAAATGGATCAGTCTTCAGGAAGAGGGGCTTCAGGAAATTCGCGAGAGTTTTACCCCGGTGCCGGTTTTTACGCTGATGCTACTTGATCGGGAATTGATCGGTGAAGCGATCCTGCATGAAGCTGCACAGCAGATTTTTGGTGGAACCGACCCGGCTGGGATTTTATTTGAAGATACCATTTTTGAAGTAAAAAAAGAAGCTGATGGCTATGCGTTTATTTTAAACCTTCCGTTTGCCCAAAAAACGGATATGAATATGGGCCAGAAAGGCAGTGAACTGATGATTCAAATAAAGAATGAAAAACGCTGTTTTACCTTACCGGACGTCCTTCGCAATAAAACGGTGCAAAGTGCCAGATATGATCAGGGTAAGCTGACGATAAAATTTGCATAAAATAAGAATTGGGTTTACAATGGAAAAAAGCAATTAAAGTGAACAGGAGAACGGCAAACGATGCATAATTTTGTAATTTTAACCATCAATCCGGGCTCAACCTCCACTAAAATCGCAGTTTTTGAAAATGAAACCGAGCTGTTTAGCCAATCGGTTGAACATACCAGTACCGATCTGGAATCCTTTTTAACTGTAAATGAGCAGTTTGAATTCAGAAAAAAGACCGTTCAAAAAATTTTAAGTGCACACCGCTTTGATCTCAATCGATTGACGGCAGTGGTTGGCCGGGGTGGTTTGTTACCACCAATAGATGCTGGCGGTTACCGGATCAATCAGGCCATGAAAGAGTTGATTCTGAGTGGGCAGCTTTCGCCTCATGCCGCCAATCTTGGGGCCCTGCTGGCGGCGGCTATTGCCGAGCCGTTGGGGATTCCTGCTTTTATCTATGATGCAGTGTCGTCGGATGAAATGGCAGATGTCGCCCGGCTTACCGGGTTTCCGGAGATTCACAGAAAAAGTCTCTGCCATGTTTTAAACAGCAAAGCAATGGGCCGGAAATATGCCAGCGAAATGGGAACAAGCTATGAAAAGTTAAATCTGATCATCGCCCATCTGGGCGGGGGTATTTCGATCAGCGCACACAAACAGGGACGGATCATCGATGTGATTGCCGATGATAGCGGCCCTTTTTCGCCGGAACGGTCGGGTGGCGTTCCCTTATTGGCCTTGGTGGAGCTGATTTATGAGAAAAACTATCAAAAAGCTGAGCTGTTAAAAAAAATCCGCGGGCTGGGGGGCTTGAAAGCCCATCTGGGGACTGGGGACATCCGGGTCATTGAAAAACGGATTTTGTCCGGCGATCGGCGGGCAAAGCAGGTTTATGAAGCCCAGGCCTATCAGATTGCCAAAGGCATTGGCGAAATGGCTGCTGTGTTAAAAGGCGACATCAATGGGATTATCCTCACCGGCGGGATGGCCTATTCGGAGAAACTCACCTCGATGATCAAGGCATACATTGCCTTTCTGGCTCCGGTTAAATGTCTGCCGGGAGAAAACGAAATGGAAGCCCTGGCTCTGGGTGGACTGCGGCTGTTAAGAGGAGAAGAAGAACCCCGGATATATCGTTGACAAATTGTTCCCAGTGGAAGCTTGGTTTAACTGCTTTTCACAAATTTTTCTTGTTTCTTTCTCTGATGAACGTGATATAATTTTTACAGTTATGCAAATACGGTAAAATGAGAATTTTACAAAAAAGCAGCTGGTTTTTGCAGTGACCCGAAGCTGTCAAAACCGGCTTGGATTTTTTGTCGGGTCGCTCATAACGATATTTAAAAAGGGGGAGATCAAATGGACCATATGGAAAAACTGAGGGAATATGCCCGCCTGATTGTCCGCACCGGCGCAAACGTGCAGCCGGATCAGTTAGCGGTGATCAATTGTTCGGTTGAGAATTATGAATTTGGCCGAATGATTGTAGCAGAGGCCTATAAAGCTGGAGCCAGAGATGTAATCGTCTTCTGGAATGATGTCAAAACCAGCCGCCTGCGCTATGATCATGTCAGTCTGGAGGTATTGGGTAATATCCCGAACTGGTTGGCCGAATCCCGGAATTATTATGCCGACCAGAAAGCTGCGGTCATTTCCATTGTTGGTCATGATCCCGAAGCCTACAAAGGGGTGGCCAGCGAAAAACTGCAAACCAGCAGCAAGGCCTCGGCCAAGGCCTTCGAACCCTATTATAAAAAAATGATGAACAGTGAATTTCAGTGGTGTGTGGCGGCGGTTCCCGAAGCGAAATGGGCCAAAAAAGTTTTTCCGGAACTTTATGAACAGGAAGCCATCGTAAAACTATGGGATGCCATCTTTGAGGCGGTACGGATCGGTTCAGGTGATGCCGTTACAGCCTGGCATGACCATAAGGTGATGCTGGCTGAAAAATGTCGAATCCTCAACCAGGCCCATTTTGATGCCCTTCGTTATAAAAATAGTCTCGGAACAGATTTTACCGTCGGTCTTCACAAAGATCACATCTGGGAAGGTGGCGGTGAGTTTACCCCGGATCAGGTTTATTTTTTTGCCAATATGCCGACCGAAGAGATTTTTACCGCCCCGGACTGTTATCGGGCAGAAGGCACGCTGGTTTCCTCGCTACCGCTTTCTTATCAGGGAAACCTGATCGAAAATTTCAGCCTGACCTTTCACGAGGGTCAGGTGATCGACTATCAGGCCGCCAAAGGGGCGGAATATCTCAAGATTCTGATTGAAACCGATGCGGGCGCCCGGCGCCTGGGTGAAGTCGCCCTGGTTCCCTACGATTCACCGATTTCCAATACCGGAATTCTTTTTTATGATACCCTTTTTGATGAAAATGCCGCCTGTCATTTTGCCCTGGGAGAATGCTACCCCACCAATATCCGGGATGGCGGAAAGATGACCAAAGATGAGCTGTTGGCATCCGGGGGCAACCAGTCCGATACCCATGTGGATTTTATGATTGGTACCAAGGATTTAGAGATAACGGGAATTACCAGCGATGGTCTGGAAATTGCGCTATTCAAAAACGGTAACTGGGCCTGAAGCGTCATAAGAATTTAAGAACGGAGATAGATCATGGATGAGATAGAAAAAAATACAAATTTGGCAGATATTCACCAGGAGGTTAAAACGATTACTCAAACCTCGGAAGAACTGAAAAGTAACATCAGGAGCCTGGAAGAAAGTTCACTGCTTTCAGTCGAAATATTAAATGAAAACAAGGCCACGATGAACAACATTTTAGAGCTGCTTAACACTATCGCAGAAAAAGACAAAACCATGGAAGACGAGGAAAAGGAAAATGTCAACAGCGAGCTTTTTTCGCTGTTGGAAACCATGGACTTTGATATCAAAAAACTGAGCTGGTTTTCCGAAGAGAATGTCAAGGTCTTTAATACCATTGTCGATCAGGCCCATGAAATTGCCAAACTCAGCGAAGAAAATGCGGCCAGCACCTATGAAATCAATGCTGAAATCAATCATTTTACCCAGGTATCCAGTAAGCTTCAGGGAAATATTGTCAGAATTGAAGAAAACTCCAGCCAGTCGGTTGCGATGCTAAGCGAAAACAGAGCCACTATCAGCAGCATTTCCGACCTGCTGCTGGATTTGATTGAGGGGGTTAATCAGGCTTCAGGAATTAATGATGAATTGGACGGTTCGTCTAAACAGATCAGCAAGTTTGTCGATTATATCAAGGATATTTCCCGTCAGACCAATCTGCTGGCGCTGAATGCCAGCATTGAAGCGGCTCGGGCCGGAGCCGCTGGCAAAGGCTTTTCGGTGGTGGCAGAAGAAATCAAACGACTGTCAGACAGTACGGCGACCTTTGCCACCGAAATCGAACAGATTGTGAATCAGGTGATTGTCGAAGTGGATCGCTCCAATGCCGCCATTGAACGCTGCACTACCCGCACCAAAGATATTGAAGGAGCAGCCCAGAAATCCGGGGATGTCATCGGAGATATTCAGAAAGTCCTGATTGAGTTGAATCAATCGATGAATGAAATCAAAGATATTTCAAGCGTTCAGGTGAATACCTCCCATGGTATCCAGTCATCGGTTGCCAAGGTGTCGGATGCGGTGGACACCACCCACCGGGTGACCACCAATACAATCAGCACCATTGTGACCCAGAAGTCAAAAAATATTGAATTGCTGAATTACTGCACCAAGCTTTCAGAAATGGCCAGCAGCGTCCAGAAACTGACGGCAAAGAATAAAAATAAAGATGAAATTATCTTTGGGGTCAATCCCTTTACCTCGCCGGAAAACATCAAAACAATGTACGTGCCGATCTTAAATGCGGTATTTAAAAAGATTGGCTATAAGGTGCGCACGATGATTGTGAAGGATTATGATGCCCTCAGTGAAGGCATGAAAGAAGGCATCATCGACGTGGCCTGGTTCTCGCCCTTTGCTTATGTCACCGCTCATGAAAAAGTTAGCATTGAACCATTGGTATCGCCAAAAGTTCATGGTAAAGTATCATACAATGGCTACATTATCACCCGTAAAGACAGCGGTATTGGCAGCTTAAGTGGCTTGAGAGGTCGTAGTTTTGCCTACGTCGATGAAGGCAGTGCGTCGGGATACCTCTATGCTCAGCATAGCATGAAGTCAGAAGGGTTGAATCCCAAGACTCTTTTTTCCAGAACGGCTTATCTGGGCAGTCATGACAGTGTCATTAAAGCGGTACTGTCTCGGGAATACGATGCCGGGGCCACCTATAACGAGGCTATGGAAGAGGCAGAAAAAAGCGGGATTAATCTCGACGAATTCCGGATTATTGCCAAAACTCCGGATATTCCCAAGGATGCCATTGCTGCAAACCCCAAATTACCAATAGAATTTACTGATCGTTTACGACAGGCTTTTGTGGACTATGTCAAGGCACCCAATATCAAATCCCCCGTTGAAGGCTTTGTTGAAAGTGATGACGCCAAATACGATGTAATCCGGGAAGTAATGTAGTCTGTTAAAAAAAGGGATTATGGGGTATAACTTCCAAGAATAGAATAATGGGAGGTTGATCATGATCATATTGATTAGTAAAACAGTGGTTCTGAATCATGAAAAGATAACTGCCGAAAAACCTGGCGGTTATTTTTTTAAACAGAGCGGGTAAAATTATTTAAAACAGTGTCAAAATGACAAAAACCGACTGCAGGAGGAGAGAATGGAGAAAGTAACGGATATTAGAAACAAATATGCCCAGGAAATCACAGAGATTCTTTTTTTATTAAAGGAAGTGGGAAGCGGACGAATCTATGGCTTCCCCGGCAACTGTACTCCGGGAGATGACGAATTAAAGACCAACGTCGATACCCTCACTGAAAAATTCAATGATTTGCTTGATAAGATTGAGTATGGAAAGGATTTCGGAACGGGGGAGTAAACGGATTTAGATCCGACTAAATGAGGAGCGAAGCGAAGATGAAAAATAATCTCAAAAAATTACTGTCATTACTGCTGACCAGCTTAATGCTGACGGTTTTGATCCCGGGTAGCGCCTGGGCAGAAGAAGAAATTACCGAGCCGGGTATGGCCTCACTAAATCCGGCTTTTGTTCAATACCTGGAGGATGTTAACGCGGGAACCCTTAACACATCAACCAGTGATGGGCATGGTCGGGGTTATATCCCACCACCACTAAAACGTTATGAAGAGCCAATTGATACAGCGATCACCTCTGCCCAAGCCCTGCCAGCCGCCTTTGACCTTCGGGACACAGGCCGGATTACGGCGGTTCGCAGTCAGGGCGATTATGGCAGTTGCTGGGCTTTTGCCAGCCTGGCTTCGCTGGAATCCTATTTAAAAAAAGATACAACGGTTGATTTTTCTGAAAATAATCTGATGTGGAACAGCGGCTTTGACGGAAGCCCGGATGATGGGGGGAATTATTCCATGGCCACCGCCTATCTGGCCCGCTGGAGTGGCCCGGTGAGTGAAAGCAGTGACCCCTACGATACCCCGAAAAAAACCGGATTATCTCCGGTTTATCATGTTCAGGAAGTGAAATCGATTCCCGAACTGCCATCGGCGATCAAGCAGGCACTGATGGATGGCGGGGTGCTTTATACTTCGATGTATTCAGTACCTCTGGATGGAGAAGAGTATTACAACCCGGACACCTTTGCCTTTTATTACGATGGTACGGAAGAACCGGATCACGATGTGGCGATTGTTGGTTGGGATGACAATTACAGCCGGGATAATTTCAGTAAAAAACCGGAAGCTGATGGGGCCTGGATTATCCGTAACAGCTGGGGCGCGGATTGGGGAGATGGCGGTTATTTCTATATGTCCTATTATGATACCTATGCTGGCAGCAATGTGACCGCTTTTCATAATGCCGAAGCGACCAATAATTATAGCGCTATTTATCAGTATGATCCACTGGGTAACATCTCAGCCATGGGTTACACGGACGGAGACAACACTGCCTGGGGTGCCAATATCTTTACGGCAACAGCCAGCGACAATCTGATGGCTGTGAGTACCTATGCCTTAACCCCCGGAACGTCAGCTGAGATCAAGGTTTATACGGATGTGAATGATGGCAAGCCAAACAGTGGTACCTTACGAACCACGCAGACGGAAACCTTTGCCCGGGGCGGTTATTATACAATTGATCTGGACAATCCGGTGGGATTGGTCGCTGGACAAAAGTTTGCGGTGGTTGTTAAATACAGAACCCCGGGAACGAACGATTCAGTACCGGTAGAAAGCCGATTTGAAAACTACAGCAGCGCTGTGACGGCCAACCCCGGAGAAAGCTTTACCAGTAATACCGGAACTGGCGGTTGGTATGATACGTCTAAAAAAAGCCTCAGTAATGTGTGTATCAAAGCCTTTACGCAAAGCCGGGATACCTTTGCAAATTGTCTTTATCGCACCCATGTGCAAGATCAGGGATGGCAGAACTGGCAGAGCAATGGTGGAGTCAGCGGTACCTCAGGAGAATCCTTGCGATTGGAAGGTATTGAAATAAAAATGGACACCAGGGGCTATGATCTGGGGATTGAATACGCTACCCACGTCCAGAATCAGGGCTGGCAGGAGCTAAAAAGCAATGGCGTCATGAGTGGTACCGAAGGTCAGTCGCTGCGGCTGGAAGCCATTAAGATTCAGTTAACCGGGGCTGATGCGACGCAGTTTGACGTCTATTACCGGGTTCATGCCCAGAATGTCGGTTGGATGGATTGGGCAAGTAATGGTGGGGAAGCTGGCACGGCGGGCTTTGGTTACCGGTTGGAAGCCATTGAAATTCAGGTGCTGCCAAAGGGGTCACCGGCACCGGGATTGACTGGTCAACCCTTTCTTGAAAATAAGTAACAAAAAAAATCCGGAGTATTATCTTGACAAAGATAATACTCCGGGGTAAAATAAAACAGTTATGAGGGAGTAATTTGCGCAATTTGCGTGATAAGTCAACATGCATGGTAGTAATACCTGGCTTATCTTAATGAGTGAGACTCATGTACAGTTTTTCTGTACTTGGGTTTATTTTTTCCAGGTGCAGAGGCATCTGGTTTTTTTATTTTTTGTATAACCAGGTGTAGATTTTTGAAGGAGGTTTGAATGAAAACGTATTTGCAGACGGCAGAAGAAGTGCTGGAGGATTTAAACTCCAGCAGTGAGGGCCTCTCCCAGGCCGAGGCCAGCAAGCGGCTGGAAAAAAATGGGAAAAACAAGTTGGATGAAGCCAAAAAAGATTCATTGGTGGTACGGCTTTTTAATCAGTTAAAAGATCCGATGATTGTGATCCTGATTGCTGCTGCCGTTATTTCGGGCATCACGGCAGCTTATTCCGGCGAATCCTTTGCTGATGTGATCATCATTATGGCGGTGGTGATCATTAACTCGGTACTGGGTGTGTATCAGGAAAGTAAGGCGGAAAAGGCCATCGAGGCGCTTCAGGCGATTTCAGCAGCCACTTCCCGGGTCAGGCGGGATGGTAAGATCTGTGAAATTAAAAGTGAAGATCTGGTCGTTGGGGATGTAATATTACTGGAAGCCGGAGATGCGGTGCCAGCTGACGCCAGATTATTGGAAAGTGCCAGTTTAAAAATTGAAGAAGCGGCTCTTACCGGAGAGAGTGTTCCGGTGGGGAAGGTAGTTTGCGCACTGAATCTGGGTGATCAAAAAGATATTTCGCTGGGTGACCGCAAAAACATGGTGTATATGGGCAGTGCCGTGGTTTATGGCCGGGGTTTAGCAACCGTAGTCGCCACCGGGATGCAAACGGAAATGGGAAAGATCGCTGATGCCATTACCCAGGCGAAGGAAAATGCCACACCACTACAAATTAAACTGAATCAATTAAGCAAGGTGCTAAGCTGGTTGGTATTGGGAATTTGTGTCTTTATCTTTGCTTTAAGTCTGGTACGTTTGTACCTGGGCGACGGCATTACCGGGATCGGTGTTCTGGATACCTTTATGGTGGCGGTATCGCTGGCGGTTGCTGCCATACCCGAGGGGCTGGCGGCGGTGGTCACGATTGTGCTCTCCCTGGGGGTGACCAATATGGCCAAAGAAAAGGCGGTCATTCGTAAACTCACTGCCGTCGAAACCCTGGGCTGTACCCAGGTAATCTGTTCGGATAAAACGGGAACCCTGACCCAAAACAAGATGACGGTGGTAGATCACTTTGGTTTTGATGAGCATTTGCTGGGAAGAACGATGGCCTTGTGTAACGACGCCCATTTAAATGAAGAAAACAAAGCCGAAGGTGAGCCCACCGAGGCGGCGCTGGTTAATTATGCTTTTTCACTGGGACTAAATAAGCGGGCGATGGAAGAACAAACGCCCCGGGTGGGCGAGGCACCCTTTGACTCCGGCCGTAAGCTGATGAGTACCATTCATCAAATGGCAGATGGCAGCTTGACCCAGTATGTAAAGGGGGCTCCCGATGTACTGATCTCCCGTTGTACCACCTATTGGGACGGCAATACGCAGTTACCGCTGACCGATGCTATTTGCGAAGAAATCAGACAAGCCAATAAAAGTCTGGCGGACCAGGCTCTGCGGGTGCTGGCTGGAGCCTTCCGGAACTGGAAGACCATGCCGACCGATCAGTCACCGAATTTTCTGGAGCAGGAGCTGTGTTTTGTTGGTTTAACCGGAATGATTGACCCAATCCGGCCAGAAGTAAAAGATGCCATTGCCCAGTGTAAGTCGGCCGGAATCCGAGCGGTCATGATCACGGGTGATCACCGGGATACGGCGATTGCGATTGCCAAACAATTGGGGATTATCACTGATTCCAAAGAAGCCATCACCGGAGCCCAGCTGGATGAAATCAGCGAAGACCAGCTGCAAAAAGAAATTGGCCATTACGCAGTTTATGCCCGGGTTCAACCGGAACACAAGGTAAGGATTGTCAAAGCCTGGCAGAAGCAGGGGATGATTGTCGCTATGACTGGTGACGGCGTCAACGATGCGCCATCCATTAAAACGGCTGACATCGGAGTAGGAATGGGGATCACAGGCACCGATGTGACCAAAAATGTGGCCGATATGGTACTGGCAGACGATAATTTTGCTACAATTGTCAATGCCGTTGAGGAAGGGCGGCGGATCTATGATAATATCCGTAAAGCTATTCAATTTTTGCTGTCTTCTAATTTATCGGAAGTTATCGCCATTTTTGTGGCGACTCTGTTGGGTTTCACGATTCTCAAGCCAGTGCACTTACTGTGGATCAACCTGATTACGGATTCCTTCCCCGCCATTGCTTTGGGCGTCGAAGGCGAAGAAGCCGACACCATGAAGCATCCGCCCCGAGAATCTCGGGAAGGTGTATTTTCCAGGGGACTGGGAGTTGATGTGATCTGGCAGGGCCTCATGGTGGCCGTGGTGACCATCGTTGCCTATTTTGTCGGGCATTATATCGAAGCCGGAGTCTGGGAAATTGCCGAAAGTGCTGATGGTATGACCATGGCCTTTTTGACCCTGTCGATGGCAGAGATGTTCCATTCGCTGAATATGCGTAGCCGTCGCCAGTCGATCTTTAAGATGCAGCACCAGAATAAATTCTTGTTTTGGGCCATGGCGGTTTCGCTGGTATTGACCACGGCAGTTATTTATATTCCCACCATCGCTGCCGCCTTTGAGTTTGAACCCATCAGTTTAATGGAATATTTTGTGGCCATGGGCCTGGCGATCGTGGTCATTCCCATTGTTGAGTTGGTTAAATTTTTCCAGCGAAAGCTGGGAGTCTAGTTTGTTATTGATTGTTATGGACAGGGGCTGTGGTGCGTTTTTATGCCGCGGCCCCTTTTTGTTTATGCCAAATAGCTGCCAGGGCGATGTTAAACGATTGTTTAGTAGGGTATATTGACTTCAAGAATCAAAATGGTTAAGTGACCAATAACAAAAAGAAGATGAAAATTGAACCCTTCATTATTGTTTACAGGGGTCATGGTTTTGGTTATAATGGTAAAAATATTGGGGGTGATGAGAAGCAGATGAAAGCATTTAAGTACAGTACCATTGTAACCCTGATTCTGACGGTTTTTTCGGCAATCGCCATTTTTGCCATTGATGATGTGATACCGGGTATGGTCAGCGGTACAATGAAAAGGCATATCCTTGATAATATGGACAACTACAACGCCTTCTTATTCGGCATCTTTACAGGATCCCTGGTCAGTTTGATTGTCGCAATCGTCGGCTATGTCACGGAAAGAAGACGTCTGATTGCGGAGATCTGGAACAACGCCAGAAAATTGACCATTGATTTCCGCTTGCTGTTGTTGGATAATATTGAATTTACAGAATTGACTCATGAAAAGCTTTATGCCACCATTGAAAAACAGGATTTTAATCAGCAGGTTAGAGAATGGCTGGGCTATCACAGCTCTCCTTATATGATCAACGTGATGCAGTTGGATTTTTTAATCAACCGCGGAAAAACAGCCGCCATGCTCCGGGCTTTACAGGAAAATATCACTATTCTGCGGGCAGTTGTTGATGGCTTTATGAATGCCTTTTTAAACCGGCATTTAACAGAAAAATACGGCGATGTGGATATTGACCAGCTTTTTGATGTCATCACCAATCAGGACGAAAAACAGGTACTCAAAACAGTTCAGAAACTGCTTGATGAGATGGTTACCTTTTTAAATAAGAAATAATTAATAACCACCATTCGTTTTCGGTGGCAGGCGTAAGAGGACAGCTTTTACACCAGCCACTTTTTTTGATATGGTCACATTATCGGAGCTAATAACGGCCCCCTTGTTTGGATTAAAATGAAATCTGCCGATGTTTTAAACTGTGATTTCCGGGTAAAAAAATTACAAGAACAGATCGGTGATGGTTAGCCATCTGATCAGTCTGAGTTGATCGTTAAATAGTAGGTGTCAATGGCGTTGTTATTTTGAAAGGGAGAAAGACAGACATGAAGAAAAGGTGGTTAAAGGGGATTTGGTTTGTACTGGTTCTGACTATAATCGCAATGGTTTCAGGATGTTCAGCTGGTGGGGGGCAAAGCTCAGAGAAAGATGGCAGCAAGGATACCCAGGAAAATGACATTAAGGACAATGCCATTTTCGATCTTTATAATCAGATTGACATCAATGACAAAAAGGCAGATATTGAGAAAGATCTGGGTGCTACCGGAAACACCTCAGCCGAAGGTTCCTATGTTTATTTGGATCCAGACACTGGCTACGCCGTTAATGTGTTTTTCAATGCCAAGGATCTGGTTACCCTAAAGGTCTTGGTGCCGACTACCGGCGCCCGGGAATTGATTGAGCTGAGCAATGCCAGTGTCACAAAAGAAGCGGCCGCCAAAATTTCCCAGGGAATGACTCAGAGTAATGTTAAGAAGGCGCTAACGGGACAGGGGATTGAAATGCTGCGAATGGTCATTCCCAGCGGCGCAGACAAGGAAGCCTATGCTCTGGCCTGGATCAATGCCGATGGTTCAGTGCTGGTGGTAACCTTTGATGCCGATACCAATACCGTGCTGGCTGCCGAATTCAAAGAGAGTTTATTCTAAAAAATAGCTGTATTGAAAGTTAGAGAAGGGAGCTGAAAACCATGTTAAAGCGGGATCGATCGGTCGTTATATTTTCCGGGATTTTGATCCTGAGTATGCTGTTAGTGCTTGCTGGTTGTAGCGCAACCAAGGATGAAGCAGACCACAACCCGGACCATTTTTACAAGCTGGTCAATTTGGGGATGGAAAAAAGTCAGGTTGAATCGACCTTGGGGGTTAAACCGGAAGAGGTGGAGGGCACCTATATTTATCGGGACGATCAAACCGGTTATGGCGTTCAGATCAGTTACGATGCCAGTGATCTGGTTGTTTCAAAAGTACTATATCACGATCAGGACAGTAAGATTATGGGGCTCAGTGAAGCCAGTGTTTCTGAGGATCAAATGGCCAGTATCACCGAAGGAATGCCCTATGATGCGGTTAAATCATTGCTTGGATCAGAAGGAACAGAGATCATTGAAATGGCCAATCCCGCTGATCCCAATAATCCAATTGTGATGATGATCTGGTTTAATGATGATCAAACTGGTTTCTATGTAACATTTTTAGGGCATCAAGGAACGGTTAAAAGCGTTAAATTCTGGAAATAGCGGGAGTCTTCAAGCACTGGTTTTTAAATCAGTGCTTTTTGGTGTTTGCCAATAAAAAATAAAAAATTTTTTTTTCGGGAAGAAAAACCCGGGCTTATGCGTTATATAGATGTGCAGATAAAACGGAGGTGAAAATTGTTGAAGGATCATAAGGAAGAGGCGGCTGATGATGCCTTGATTAAAAAATACATCGCCACTGGGAATTCCGGGTATTTTGAACCCCTCGTCGAGCGTTACGAGCGGTATGCCTATATCTATGCCTATTCTCTTATGAAAAACGAATTCGACGCCCAGGATGTGGTAGCGGAAAGTTTTTTAAAGGCCTTTAGCAAAATCAGACAGTATCGGCTTGACAGCAGTTTTAAAAACTGGTTTTTAAAAATCGTTCATAACACCAGTTTTGATCTCTTACGAAAAAACAAAGCCATGGTTTATCTGGACGATCAGGAAAACAGCGAGCGTCTCTTTACAGACGAAGCCCTGAGTTATGACAATATTGAGTCCCTGGATTTTGGTGAGCTGCAAAAATCCCTGGATCAATTACCCCATGAACTGAAAGGAGCGGTAATCCTCCGCTATTATTATGACTGGGATTATAAAAAAATCTGTGAGTTTTTAAATATCCCCATGGGAACCCTGTCTTCCCGGTTGAACCGGGCCTGCAAAAAACTTAAAAACCTGTATCAAGGAGGAATGTGATCATGAATGAACTGGATAAAATGATGGCCTGTCTGGGCTTTAATGAAACCGCTGTGAAAAATTATGGTAATGCCATTCCCTTTTCCAGCAGAAAACTTGACATTATGAGTCGGATTAATCAGGCCAGCCTGGAAAAAGCCCGAAACTCAGATTTGTTCGCCCTGTTTTATATTCTGTCCATTGCCTTTTCAGTGCTGGTCATGCGTTTTATTGTCTTTGCCCAAACCGGGGATGTAACCATCATGACGGTTTTCACCAGCATCCTTATCCGTTATTCGGAGGTGCTTAAGAACAGTCTTACTGCCATGTCGTTTTTAATTTCAATCGTTATTTGTGTCGGAACCGGAGTGATGATTAATTATTTAAAGAATGAGAGTCACTTCTGTTAGGCTTAATAAAAAAAATTTGAAGGAGAAGAAAAATGTTAAAAAGAATTAGTATGTCGGTTTTAATGATGGTAATGGTATTGCTTATTACGGTATCCACCGCTTTTGGGGCTACCAATAGCAATATCAGCCCTTACGAAGATTCAGCGGGAAATGTAAATATTGAGGGGACAACGGTTCCCAATACGGAATTCGCCTTTGCCGGTTCAAACATCACTGCCAATTCGGTGTTTGACACCACCACCTTTTTTGCCGGTAATGCCATCACCCTGGATGGGGAATATAACGGAGACGTATTTGCAGCGGCAAATACGGTAACGGTCAACGGTAAAATCAACGGAAATCTCTATACCGGTGCCAACCAGGTCATCATCAATGGGGAGGTAACCCGGGATCTCTTTGCTGGCTGCTCTGATCTGACCATCAGCAAATCAGCCACTATTAACCGTGATGCCTATCTTGCGGCAGCTAATGTGAATATTGATGGAATCGTTGGTCGAAATCTTCGGGCCGGTGCTGGCAGTGTCTCAATTAACGGCACGATTAACGGTTTTGTAGAAACCGATGTGGATCAGTTAACCATTAACAATGGGGCAACGATCATTGGACCAATTAATAACCGTAGCGCCAATGAAGCGGTTGTCGCATCCGGTGCCAATGCTCCGGAAGTCAGCTGGGAGAAGATATCTAAAGAGCAGGCAGTTGAGGCAGATAAAGGATCATCTGTTGGCTCGATTCTTTTATCAATCATTACCAAACTGGCCTTTATTCTGGTCATCTGGGTGCTGATTACCTTTATGACCAAAGAATTTAACGCCAATACTTCAGTGATAGCCAAAAAGCATATTCTGGCATCGCTGGGAATCGGGGCCGGATTTTTCTTCATTACCCCATTGTTGTTGATTGTGTCCTTTATTATTTATGCACCGTTTGGAGTTGCCATGACCTTTGGGATTATCGCATTGACGATTCTAGCGATGCCGGTGGCTGCGGTGGTTCTATCCAAACTGTTGACCCGCTTCTTTGATGATAAGATGAAACCACTGCTTAGCTCGTTTGTTTCAATCCTGATTATCGCTGCGGCAGCGATCGTTCTGGGTTATATTCCCTTTATCAACTTTGTTGTCTATCTTTTCCTCTATGTTGTTGGCGTGGGTTTCATTTGTTACAATGTGCTGTTCGCCAATCGAAAACTAAAAGATGAACGGAATGACGGCGACGGCGAGCTTCTTATGATTGATGAGATCATTGACATGGAAGAAGGAACCGCAATTATCGAAGCGTCAACCGAAACCATTAGACAAGATGGTGAAGATACCCTAAAATAGTTCGATTACAGATAAAAAAAACAGGCTCCAAAGCGGATGCCTGTTTTTTTGTTTAATATTTGTCCATCTCCAGATCATCCAGAACAATCTGGGGTGAAGTTTCGGCAGTGTCTTTTTGCTTCACTGGTTTTTCGACCGGTGGCCTGGGAGAGGTGTGAAGGGCGGCACCTTTTTTCTTTAGTTTAAAAGCACCCACCATCTGTTTGAGCATTTGTGCCTGGCCGGACAGTTCTTCACTGGCGGCGGCGCTTTCTTCAGCGGTGGCAGAGTTGGTCTGAACAACGGTGGAAACCTGTTCGATCCCCTGGGTGATCTGGGCGATTTCGGTGGCCTGATCGTTGGAGGCCCGGGCGATGTTACCGACCAGACCGGTTACTTTTTCAATTTCGTTGAGAATTTCAACGAGACTGGCGGCGGTTTCATCGGCGATTCGGGTACCGGCTTCGACCTTGTCAATTGAGCCTTCAATCAGTCCGGTGGTTTCCTTGGCCGCTTCGGCACTGCGGGCGGCCAGCGAGCGAACTTCTTCGGCGACGACGGCAAAGCCTTTGCCGTGGCTTCCAGCCCGGGCGGCTTCGACAGCAGCGTTGAGGGCCAGAATATTGGTCTGGAAGGCGATATCGTCAATGACCTTGATAATCTTAGAAATGCTCTTGGAGGATTCGTTAATGTCAATCATCGCTGAAACCATCTTGGTCATTTGTTCATTGCCGACTTCGGCATTGCTGCGAACCTCTAAAGCCCGTTCGTTGGCTTCATTGGCATTGGTGGCGTTTTTCTTGGTTTCACCGGCTACTTCTTCGATGGAGGCGTTGAGCTGCTGGATGGCACTGGCCTGTTCGGTGGTACCCTGAGACAGGGCCTGTCCGCCATCGGAAATCTGGCGGGCACCGGCTTCAACCTGACCGGCAGCTTCATTGATTTCGGACATGGTTTCGCTGAGAGTGGCGGCAATGCCGTTGAGACCGGTTTTAATGGCCTGGAAATCGCCGAGATAGTCGGTGGTGATTTCGATATCGAGATTACCCTGACCCATTTCCAGTAGGGTTTTGGCGATCTCATCGACATAGTTTTTCAGGAAGGCGACGGTCTGGTTCATGTCATTTTTAATACGGGTGTAATCGCCGTTATAATTGCCAACCATGCCGGTGTTCAGATTGCCTTTGGCAAGATCCTGGAGGGTATCAGACGCTTCCTTGACCGGAGCAACAACGGCATCTAGAGTGGCGTTGACGCCATTGACAATTTTGGCAAAGTCGCCTTGATGTCGACTGACGTCAGCCCGGGTACTGAGTTTGCCATCAATACCGGCCTGGGCCAGCATGCTGGCATCATCAATCAGATTACCCACCGATTGCTTAACCTCGGCCAGGGTATCACCGATTTTGTGGAATTGAATACTCACTTCTGCGGTATATTCATCCGGCTCGCCGACATTGATATCAAAGTTGAGATCGCCCTGAGCCAGGCTGCTGAGATTATTTTCGAGCCGGGTGACCTCATTTTTAGTATAGTCACTAACCCGGATAATCGGAGTTAAATCGGTGACAACTTCCACGAAACCAATGTTCTCACCTTTCTTGTTTTTAAGATAAGCAGTATCCTGCTTATTACTTCGGCCAACCCATTCAAAGTAGCTGTCGGTTAAGCCCTGATCGACCAGACGGCGGATTCCACAGCCTTCGGTTCGACAGATGTCGGCATTGGCGTTGTAGCAATCCATACCACAGGCAGAATTACGGTCTTTAATGACGCCATTGGCAATCATCAGATCTTCAAACGGTTTATTCATAAAGGTCCATTTCATATCGTTGTCGGTAACATGAAGGGGGAAGGGAATGGCATCGATGATCGCTTCGTACCAGACCATCTGATCCACGACGGTATCCAGAGTGGCGTTAACCCCTTGGACGATTTCTCTAAAACCTCCCTTAAAGGCATCGGCATCGCCCCGGGTTTCCCATTGACCAGCAATAGCGGCCTGAGACAGCATGGTGGCCTCGGAGATCAAACCACGGATGGTTTCGATGGTCAGTTTAAGGGCCGGGGCAATTTCATCCTGGGCATCCCGTAATTCAATATCGGCTGAAACATCGCCGTTGGAAATCTGGTTCATGGTGGCAATAACGACATTCTGGAGGTCATCCGCCAGTTGATTCATCGAAGCCGTCATTTCCCCGACCTCATCCTGGGATTTTACCTCCAGTCGATCACTGAGATGTCCCTGGGTCATTTCTTTAATCATCTGGTTTAATGATACAATTGGGTTGGAAATTTTTCGGGCCAGGATAAAGGTAGCGACACCACCGATCAGCAAAATAATCAAGGCGGCAATCAGAATGACGTTGCGCAGATGATTGATCGGGGCCAGTACATCATCTTCAAATTTGATGACGATGAGGTTCCAGTTGGTTCCCGGAATGGCACTTGTATACGCTAGTTTTGTTTCTCCCAGGTAATTATAAGAGATATTTCCGCTTTGACCAACACCTAATTCTTTTATGGCCAGCCCAAGTTCTTTTAATGGTCCATTCGTTTCAATATCTTTAAAAATATTGGCTTGATCGAGAATAAGCTGTTCGTTGGGATGGGCCATAACGGCACCATCTTGGTTAATAACCATGCCGTATTTACGCTCGCCATCGCCCATGCCATTGGTGATATCCAGCATAAAGGTGGGATCACGGCGTCCGACCAGAAGGCCAACCACCTGACCATTACTTTTGATTGGTGCCACTTCAAAGACCACTGGTTCGTTGGTGACCTTGCTGATGGCGACATCGGAAATCGAGTTATTGCCAGCAAAACCGTCTTCGTACCAGAATTGACCTTCTGATTTAAATTCGCCGCCGCCGATGATATAGCGGGCATTACCATTCATATCCATGACGGCAATATCCTGATAGCCTAAACGTTCCACGTCCCCGGCAATGGAGGCCACCTGGGTGTTCCAGTCCATCGTGGCAGTTCGGGCCCGGAGGGCGATTTCATCCAGTTTTCCTAAATTACCGGAAACGATGGCGCCGATATGACCGGCACCTTCAGTAACAAAGGCCTCTTCCTGGGTACTGGATTCACTGGTCAGGGCGGCTGATCCCAGATTGATGGCGATCAGTCCCAGGGTGATTACCGCCACCGCCAGAATCAGGGTGGTGAAGGCTGTTAATTTGGTGGATAAACGGATTTTTACCGTTGTTGGATGGGGATCTTGTGCTGATTTCATGATGATGCTCCTTTCTGGATGGTACATTAAAAAAACAATTGCTTTCACAGTAAACGATTACTTCATGTTTATATATCGACATATTCGCATATAAGTTTAAAAGCGGGAGAAGATTTAAGCTAATTTTAGGTATAATCGTTTGTCAGTCATCTTAATTAAACAGGCACCTATGGGGGTGCCGTTGAGGTTGGCACTAAACTACCGTACCGACTAATTGTAAATCTGTTGTATGCGCACAATTCCTACAGTTGCAATTAAATATTCGGCTAATTATAGCCGTTTTAGCGCAACTGTTCGCCTCGAGGCACACAACATGATATTACAATTGTCGGTACTGGGTTAGCTTTTTTGACAGTCTGAAGAGGCACCTATAAGGGTGCCTGGTTGCTGTAGGAACGGGTGAGGTATCAGTATTTATCCATGTCCATATCGCCCAGGTCGATGCTGGGTGTGGGGACTGGTTTTATGGTTTCTTGAACTTTTTTAACGGCAGGGGTTGCAGCGGCATAGGATTTCCCTTTGCTGCGGAGCTTAAAGGTGTCAACCAGCTGTTTAAGCAGCTCGGCCTGGCCGGATAGCTCTTCACTGGCAGCGGCGCTTTCTTCGGCAGTGGCGGAATTTTGTTGAACGACATGGGCCACCTGTTCCACACCGGTGTCAATTTGGGCAATTCCCGAAGCCTGCTCATTGGAAGCGACGGCAATATTACCAATTAAGGTAGTGACCTTTTCGATACCGGCGACGATGTCATCCAGAGCGGCGGCAGTGTCATCGGCAATTTTGGTTCCTTCCTGAACCTTGTCAATGGAGCCTTCAATTAAAGCGGTGGTTTCCTTGGCGGCGTCGGCGCTACGGGCGGCCAGGCTACGAACTTCTTCGGCAACGACGGCAAAGCCTTTGCCGTGTTGTCCAGCCCGGGCGGCTTCGACAGCGGCGTTGAGGGCCAGAATATTGGTCTGGAAGGCAATGTCATCAATGACCTTGATAATTTTGGAAATGTCTTCCGATGACTGATTGATGGCGACCATCGAGTTTTGCATTTGTGACATCTGGGCATTGCCTTTGGCGGCGTGGTCTTTGACGGTATCAGCCAGTTCTCTGGCTTTATTGGCATCGACGGCGTTGTTTTTGGTCTGATCGGCAATTTCGGCAATCGAGGCGGTAAGCTCCTGAACCGAGCTGGCCTGTTCGGTGGAGCCTTGGGCCAGGGACTGACTGCCAGCGGAGACTTGACCGGAGCCGGAGGCAACTTGCTCGGCAGCCACGTTGATCTCACCCATAACATCATTCAGTGATTGAATAATGACATTGATGGCATTCGAAATAGTAACCCAGTCGCCCCGGAATTCCCGGGCGTTTTCGATATTAAGATTCCCTTTGGATAGCTGTTCGATTTTTTCAGTAATTTCACTAACAACTGCTTCCAGACGACTGGCAGTAGTGTTAACCGTTTGTTTCAGAGCATCCACATCACCGCTGTAATTACCCGTAATACGCTCATGGAGATTACCGTTTGATATGGCATCCATTACGACCATGACCTCGCCCAGTGGTTTGTTGATTTCGTCCAGAATGGCATTCATGCCGCCGACCAGATCTTGCCAGGCACCTTTGAATTTTGCGGCATCAGCTCGGGTTTGAAGATTTCCATCAATTACGGCGTTGGAAATCATCGAGGCACCTTCAATCATGTCACCGATGGAAGTTTTAACAGCAGTTAAACTATGACTGATTTCGTTAAACTGGGTGCTGACTTGACTGGTGTATTCATCGGCTGGGGCAATATTCATGTCAAAGTCAAGATTACCTTCGGCCAGACGCATCAGATTTTCACCCAGACGGGTAACCTCAGCATGGGTATAATCACTGACCCGGATAATTGGAGTTAAATCGGTGACGATTTCGACAAAGCCAATGTTTTCACCTTTTTTATTTTTGAGATAAGCGGTATCCTGCTTATTATTGCGTCCAACCCATTCAAAGTAGGAGTCGGCCAGACCCTGATCAACCAGACGGCGGATTCCACAGCCTTCAGTCTGACAGATATTGGCACCAGCATTGTAGCAATCCATACCGCAGGCGGAAACCCGATCTTTGATAACGCCGTTTTTGATCATCAGATCTTCAAAGGCCCGGTTCATAAAGGTCCATTTCATATCCATGTCGGTGACGTGAACCGGGAAGGGGATACCATCAATGATTGCTTCATACCAGAACATATTATCAACAACGGTATCCAGGGTCTGGTTGACACCGGCAATAACCTTGGCATAGTCGCCAGCATGGTTTTTAACCTCTGCCCGTTTGGTAAAATCACCACGAATGGCCGAATCGGACAACATGATGGTATCGGCAACCAGATTGCCGATGGCATTTTTTATCGAAACCATACTGTTACCCAGAACATCCTGATCAGACTTGGGTTGAATATCAATGGATAAATTTCCCTGGGCCATGTTTTGGGCCGCTTCAGCCTGATCCCGGATATTTTCGGCCATGTTGACAAAGGATTTGGTCAGTTCACCGATTTCATCGGCTTTGGCATCATTGGCCATGCTATAGTCGATGTCAACGGCACCCAGGGCCAGTTGATCGGCGGCTTCGGCTAGTTTGGTAATCGGCCGGATAAAGCTGCGGGTGGATAGGACAATCAGGCCGATGATAACCAGCAGACCGAGTCCAAAGATCACCAGCATCATTGTTTGGATGGTTGCAAAAGACTGATTGAATTCGGCAGTGGGTAGACCGGTGGCCAGGACCCAGCCGGTATCCCCGATTTCGGTAACATAACCCTGGCTGGCAGTGCCCGCCGAGTCATAGGCAATGGGGCCAGCGGTCTTATCAGTCAGGGCAGCGATGATGTTCTCCGAGAGATCGGTGTCACTGAGGGGGCCGTTGATAAAATCTGGGTTGGGATGATCAAAGACCATTCCGCTGTTGGTGGAAACCACGAAGAAGCCGGTTTCGCCAATTTTATTTTCAGCGATGATTTCTTTTATCCGATCAATGGAGACATCCACACAGGTGGCACCGATGAGATCCTGGGTACCGGGCTTAAAAACGGGAGCTACCACACTGACAATAATTTCATTGGTGACTACATCCAGATAGGGCTCGGAGATGAAGACCTCTTTTTTGGCCACCAGCTCCTGATACCAGGGCCGGGCGTTGATGTCGTAGGTTCCGTCGGACGAGGAACCATCGGATTGGGTAAACTGACTGGAGTCGACATCGGCGACCCAGGCCACCCGGATATTTTCCGGATCGGTGGCAACCACATTGTCCAGGGTCTGCTTAATTTCAGGAAAATTGGGGGTGGTGGTAATGCCAACGCCCGGTGTGACCTGTTCAAAATAGCTGCGAATCTCGGGGTTGGTCGACAACTGATTGGCCGTTTCCAGATAGGTTGTAAAATAGCTCTCAATTTCGTTGGAAACCGCCTGCGATCGGGCCGATAGCTCATTGACGGTGATCCGGGTGATCGCCTGATTCACGACATACAGCGAGATGCCCGCCACAATGGCAAAAATAATCGCAACTGGCAAGCCTATGGACAGTAACATTTTTACGAGTAGTCCTTTTTTCTGGTTCATTTCATTTCTCCTTTGACTCATCATCATTGATGAAAAAATTGATTGTCGCTGATAAAACAGAGTAGCCCTAGTTTAGCTTAAAATAGACATCGGAGCAAGCGATAAGAAAGCAACTTGTTGATCAGATTTTTACCCAGGGATTAAAAATATAAACAGCTTGAGCAGGGCTAAATATAAATTTTGACTGAGCTTCTGGTAGATTTTAAAAACGCCTTGAACCAGCCGAGAAAAATAACCGTAAGCAAGACGATTTATCACTTGTTCTGGATTAAAAAATGGTCTAAGATAATTCTTAAAAACTTTTCCCGGAATAATCGCAAGTCGGATCTGGGCATGATGCGGTAGTTGAACCCGTCAGGGGAGAGTGTGTAAAAATTTAGCAGGTATGACCAGCATAACAGGTTTGTAGGGGATAAATAAGGGTATACTGATAGCAATCACTTTTTTAGTAATTGATCGGGTTAAAAACCTGCATCAGCGAATACCCAAAGGAGGTCCTGTCCATGAAATCAAAGAAGCTCTTTTCAACACTGGTGCTGTTGAGCGTCACTGTTTTATGTCTGAGCTCGTGTCTTGCACAAAAACCAGTGTTGATTGGTTTTGTAGCCAGTCTTACGGGCAGCACCTCGGAGCTGGGGGTAAACGGACGCAATGGCCTTTTGATGGCAGTGGAAGAAGTAAATGCGGCCGGGGGCGTTAATGGCAAGGCAGTGGAAGTGGTAATCAAGGATGATCAGAATAACCCGGAAGTGGGCCTGGCGGTTGATCGGGAACTTCAGGAAGCCGGGATTTCTTTTATCGTTGGTCATATGACCAGCAACATGGCGACCTTGAGTGTGCCCTTTGTCAACAGTCAGGATATGTTGATGATTAATCCGACCATGAGTGCAACCACCCTGTTTGGTCAGGACGACCATGTCATCGGTGTTATTTCACCAAACAGTGATCAGGCGGCAGTCATCAAAGAGAGTATGGTAAAAGATAGCGTCGGGAAGAAGGTAGCAGTGATTTATGAATCTCAGAATCTGGCATACACCAAAACAGTAAAAGACCGAATTGCTCAGGAAATAGCACCCGTGGGTGGGCAAATTATTTATGAAGAAGCCTTTTTAGCGAGTAACAGCACCAACTACCTGGATATTGCTAAGCGGGTTTTAAGCACGCAGTCCGATAGCATTGTGATTCTGGTCTCATCGTTTGATGCCGCCATGTTTTGTCAGCAGTTTTATAAGCTGAATAATCAGACACCGATTTATCTGGCGGCCTGGTCGATGAATAATGATCTGCTCTTACAGGGGGGCGCAGCAGTTGAAGGGGTCACAATCACCAGCCTCATTGATCTGGAATCGCAGGCCCCGGCCTACATGGCTTTCCGGGACAACTATTTAAAAAAGTATGGTGCGGAACCGACCTTTGCAGCGGTATACACCTATGAAGCCACCATGTTACTGCTTAACACCGTAGCAGAAACCGCTAATCCCAACCCGGAAACGGTCAAACAAGCAATCCTGCAAAAAGGCATCTATCCGGGGCTGCAGAACGAAATAACCATTGATGGCTACGGTGATGCCAGCCGGACTATTTATGAATACGTCGTTAAGAATGGTCAATTTACAAAGGCGGAGTAGCAAATGAAGCGAATTAAGAAACTGCGAGATTTTATTCTGATTAACAACATGCTGTCCATCATCATCCCGCTGATTCTTGTGGGGTTATTGGCGACGCCGATAATTTATGATTATCTACGGAAAGATATGGATCAAAAAAACACCATGATTGCAGCAACTATCGCTCAACGGATGGCTGATTTTATGGATGATTCATTTCAGGAGCTGGAACAGATTAATGATTTGCTTGATGATGGCACACTAAAGGATGAGACAACCATCCAGCGTTATTTAAACGGAATGCTGGAAAATTCGGACTCCATTGAGGGCTTTGAAATTTTAGATGGCCAGGGAATTGTCAAAAACACGGCCCCCCAAAACGCCAATATTCTGGGGGCCAATCGTACTGGACAGCCATTTTTTACCGAACCCAAAGCAACGGGGAAACCCTTTGTATCGTCTTCCTTCATTTCGCAACAAACGGGACAGCCCACCATTACCATTGCCATTCCACACGGTGATGGGGTTCTGGTGGCTTATTTAAATCTGGAAGAAATCAGCATGCTGTCTGGAAATCATATCCGAACCTTTGGGGATACGGTAACCGTCGCCATTACCGACGGCAATGGAGTTTTTATTTCCCATCCGGATATCACCAAGGTTTTCCAGCGGGAAATTGAAGCCAATTATCAGGCCATTCATCCGGAGGCAAAAACCGGCGATCAGATTCATGCCTTTACCTACGAAGGCAAAACCGCCATGGTCAGTCATGCGGATGTTATCAATGCCGACTGGCATGTCTTCGTTTATGAATCCTATGATTCAATTTATGGTGCCCTGCGATCGTTTGTCGGAATGATGCTGTTGTTCACCTTGTTGCTGGTCTTGTTATCACGGTTTGTTGCCCGTCTGGTGTTTAAAGACATTAACCATTCCTTTGGGGAACTGAACCGCCAGACAAAGGAAATTGCCGCTGGCGATTATCATCCCATTGATACCGATAATCGTTTTGACGAATTTGATCAGTTGACGACTAATTTTAACGGCATGGTGGCCTCGGTGAAGGAGCGGGATGATGCCCTAAAGGTGCTGGCTTATTATGATCCTCAGACCAGACTGCCCAATGCGGCCTATCTGACGGAGCAGCTTAGCCAATTGATTCAGAATAATGAGGGGAAGATTGCGGTGATCTGTTTTGACATCCATAATTTTAAGCGGATCAATGATACCTATGGCCCTTCCTTTGGCGATAAGATTCTGGAAATGATGGGGGCCCGGCTGCTGGCCTTAAACTGTGCCCATGGCTTTGTGGCTCGGATTAATGGTTCCAATTTTATCCGGGTACTAACGGAGCTGGAACAAGCAGACGATGCCCTGGTCGAGATTGAAAGACTTCAGGGGGTTTTAAACCATGCTATGACCTATCATGAGAATAATGTCTATCTCCGTTTTCACGTTGGCATCGCAATTTATCCTGATGATGCCCTGGATGTTGAAGAACTCTTGCAATATGCCAATACTGCGGCAGATATTGCCAAACAGCAGGGACGCCGCTCCCAGCATGCTTTTTTTGAAAGTGCCATGAAGCAAAATCTGATTCGGAATATGACCCTGGAGAATTCGATGCGGTCAGCGCTTACAAATAACGAGTTTTTTCTGCAATACCAGCCGCAAATCGATGTCAGGAATAAAAAAATTCGGGGTTTTGAAGCCCTGATCCGCTGGGATCATCCTCAGCTGGGGCGGGTTTCACCGCTGGAATTTATTCATATTGCCGAAACCACTGGCATGATTGTCCCGATTGGGGCCTGGGTACTGGAAACTGCCTGTCGTCAGATCGTGGCGATCAACCGGAAAATGGCCACGGAGCTGATGATTTCGGTTAACGTTTCTCCGGTTCAATTAAGTCAGGAAAATTTTCCGGCAATGGTCGCTGAGGTTTTGAAACGCTGTAAGCTGGAACCGAGCTTACTGGAGCTGGAAATTACCGAAAATCTCTTTATCAATTCCTTTGAAGAGGCCAGCAGTATTTTCAAAAGCCTCAAGGCCATCGGCATCCGGATGTCACTGGATGATTTTGGTACCGGCTATTCGTCGCTGGCTTATCTTAAAAATCTGCCGATTGACACCTTAAAAATTGATCAGGCATTTACCCGGGATCTGCTTATCAGGAAGTCCAATGAGAATTTAATGGAGTCGATTATTATGATGGCCCATATCCTTCACATGGATGTGATCGTGGAAGGAGTTGAAGAATTGGAACAATTGGATTGTTTAAAAATCTATCAATGTGATCACGTTCAGGGTTACTATTTTTCCCGGCCCATCGATGAAAGCCAGCTGGAAGCACTGCTGAACCAGCTGATTGATGCTCAGGCCCAGGATCTCGATTAAAAAACTGTTGATGAACGTTTCACAAAAACAGGCCAGAATTTGATAAGTGACCTGGCAGTAAGGAGAATACGATGGATAAACCAATACTGGTCATTCCAATGGGGGATGCCGCTGGCATCGGCCCGGAAATAACCGTCAAAGCATTGGCAAATAAAGCTGTAAACGAAATGGCCCACCTGGTTGTGGTGGGGGATGGACAGGTGCTTAAGCAAGCTCTGAGGTATTCACAGGTCGAGCTGACCATCAATTGTATTAACGAGCCCCGGGAGGGCAACTTTTTCCCCGGGGTTCTTAATCTGATTGATCTGGGTAATATAGAGCTTAGTCAATTAAAACTGGGGGCGGTGCAGGCGATGACGGGAAAGGCTGCCTATGAATACATTGAAGTAGCCACCAGGCTTTGTCTTGCTAAAAAAGCCCAGGTCTTGGTGACCACTGCGATTAACAAGGAATCGCTGCAAGCGGCAAAGGTGCCCTACATTGGCCATACTGAGATAATCGGGGCCCTCACGGGAACCAAAAATCCCCTGACGCTATTTCAGGTTCATAACCTGCGGGTGTTTTTTCTCAGCCGCCATGTTTCATTGCGTCAGGCCTGCGACCTGGTTACCCAGGAAAATCTGGCGGCTTTTATCGACCAGAGTGTCATCGCCCTTAAGCGGCTGGGGGTGACAAATCCCCGGCTGGCGGTGGCCGGTCTGAATCCCCATAGTGGTGAACATGGTCTGTTTGGCCGGGAAGAGGTGGAGGCTGTGATTCCAGCCGTAGCAGCGGCCCGTCGCGCTGGCATCGATGTGGAGGGTCCCATTGGTGCCGACAGCGTTTTTTATTTGGCATTAAAAGGCAAATACGATGCGGTTTTGTCGCTGTATCACGATCAGGGCCACATTGCCACCAAAATGGTGGACTTTGAAAAAACAATTTCCATTACCATCGGCATGCCCTTTCTGCGTACCTCAGTGGATCATGGAACGGCCCTGGATATTGCCGGAAAGGGTCTTGCCAGCCCGGTGAGCCTGATTGAAGCGATCCGGCTGGGGGCTTTGTATGCCCCGTTTTTTAAACAGTCCCAGTGAGTTTTGCTCGGAGTGGCGGAGCAGACCGAATTACGATGTGTTTAAACTAGGTATTAATTTGGATTTTAATGGCCTCCAGACGCTGGAGGCCATTTTTCTATTCGTTTGAATCCATTTAAATTCCAGTCAGTAAAATAAGTGCTGATTACCGCAATAAATGAATATCCAATTGATTATTCGACTATATATATAGTATAATTAGAAAAATTAGCGTTGATCAATTATTTTTAAGGAGGACAAATGACACTTCAGAATAGCATCTCCATGACTCTCTATCTGACATTTGTCATCTATGTGGTTTTGGGCACCTATACTTTAACCCTCAATAAGGACGCCCGGCTGAACCGGGTCTTTGCGGCCTTGTGTTTTTGTTATGCCCTCTGGAGTTTGACCGGGGCGGCCACCAACTCGGCAGCGACAGCTGCCGAAGCGTTGTTCTGGCGGCGTTTCTCGGTACTTGGTTGGGGGGTGGCTTACAGTATTTTTCTGCACGTCATTATTCTTCTTAGAAATGCTCCCTGGAGTCAAGCCGATAAAAAAGGGTTGTTGTTAGCGGTGCTCTATATCCCGGCTTTGATTAATCTTATCGCTTTTTTGATTTATAGCATGCCGGAATATGGTCACATCGCGATGGTTAAAACCGATGGCGGATGGATTTCCACGACAGATGCGCAATGGTTTAATCTGATGTTTCTTTGTTATTATCTCAGTTTTACCTATGTTTCGATGCTGTTACTGGTTCGCTGGTATAAAAAACGAAAGAATTCTGCGGATCGAACCAAAGCCATGCTTCTGATGGTTTCTTTTGGTGGGGCCTTTTTTTTAGGAACCATCACCGATTTTGTGTTGGCCAGCCAGCTAGACCGCTGGATTCCGTCGCTGGCTCCGGTGGAGGTGATTTTTCCAGTGGCGGCAATCTTTTATCTGATCCATAAATATGGAATGATATCAGCCCCAGACAGTCACAATGATGCCCAGCAGGAAGGCATGATTCTGACAGCGTTTAGCCGCTCCAGGCTCTACAAGTACATCAGCTTTGTATTGATTGTCGGCAGTGTCCTGAATTTTTATGGCCGGATCGCCAATGGTGATACCCGGATTACCGGTATGTTTTTAAATTTTTTACTGGTGATGATGGGGGCGGTTGTGATGGCCATTCCCTATTTTCTTAGATCCATCACGGCGCAGGAGAATGCCTTAGGTTTGATGGTGGGGTTTATGATGCCTGTGGTGATGCTGCTGCATTTTAATGCAGAATTCAGCAATATTATCTGGCCGGTTCCAATCTTTTTTATGATGCTCACGGTGATTTTCAATAACCGGAATATATTTTTGGGTCTGGGATTCTTAACACTGCTACTGGAACTGATATTCTGGCTACTGCTACCGGATTATGGGATCCTTGTGGATCAGCGGCTCTATTGTTACCGGCTCTTGTTCTACATGATTGGCATCGGACTGACCGCTATTATTACTCAGATTTATGTGTTACGACTAAAGGAAAACAGCCGACAGGATGCCTTTCAAAAAATGATTGCAAAGCTGTCGGCCGATTTTGTAACCACAAACCGTGATAATTTTGATGAGAAAGTCAATCAACTGCTTGAGCAGAGCGGTCTTTTTACCGGAACGGATCGGGTTTATCTGGGGCGCTTCTCTCCGCCTGACAATATCGTTGTATATTCCCATGAATGGTTAGGCGATGGCATCAAATCTCTGAAGGGTTCGATTGAACACGCCCAAGGGGAAGAACAGTTATCCTGGAGTGTCAGCCAAATCTTAAAGAATGACATCGTCTATATTCCCAGTGTTGATCGGCTACCAGCTGAAGCGGAGGCAGAGCAGTTGGCGCTTAAAAAGCAAAAAGTCCGATCCCGGATTCTGGTACCGATTCAGAGTAATCACCGTATTATCGGGTTACTGGGTTTTGATGTACTGGATGGCCGGAAGGGTCTGAGGGGGATTAATCGGGATTGGTTGCAGCTGCTGGCCAATATTCTCGCTGACGCCATTGCCAAAGTTGATGCTGAGAATGATATGAATTATTTGGCTTACTACGATCCGCTCACCGGTATCCCGAATCGGTCGCTGTTTTTTAGGCGGCTGGAACAGGCTATCGATCTGGCCCGAAAAACCCAAAAGAGCTTGGGCGTAATATTTTTTGATCTGGATGGTTTTAAGGAAATCAACGATACCCTGGGCCATGACTGGGGAGACCAGTTACTATCCCGGATTGGCAAACGCCTGACGGACTGTCTTGGACACGTTGATCTGGTGGGGCGGTTTGGTGGCGATGAATTTTTGATTATGGTTCCGCAGATTTCAAAGCCCAGTGAACTGGAAAGAATGGCTGAGCAGGTGATGTCGATTTTTCATCGGCCGATGCTGGTAGCTGAACAGGAACTGTACCTCTCCGGTAGTGGCGGGATCGCTGTTTATCCTCAGGATGGTGAAACGGTTCATACCCTGATAAAAAATGCCGATCTGGCCATGTACGCCGCTAAAAAAAGCGGCAAGGGTCGGATTGCCTACTGTTCCGGGAAGATGAAAGCAGCAGTTTTGGAAAAGATGACACTGACGACCAGTCTTCATCAGGCGCTGGCAAAAGGAGAGCTGTTGTTGCATTATCAACCGCAGATTTGTGCCAGTACCCTGGAAATAAACGGATTTGAAGCGCTGTTGCGGTGGCAGCATCCTGAGCGGGGACTGATTTCCCCGGAGGTGTTTATTCCGCTGGCGGAGCAAAGTGGACTCATTAGCGGTATCGGTGAATGGGTTTTAAAAACCGCCTGTGCTCAGAACAAGTTGTGGCAGGATCAGGGCTACAAGCCAGTGCGGATGGGGGTGAACTTATCGGTGGAGCAGTTTCGGAGTTCCAATCTGGAGCGGATTATTAAGAATTGTCTGGCTGAAACTGGGCTTAAACCCCAATATCTGGAACTGGAAATCACTGAAGGGGTTGCCATGAGAAGCTCCCAGTACGTTATCCGGCAACTGCAAGCCTTAAAAAAGCTGGGCTTGGATCTCAGTATTGATGATTTTGGCACGGCTTTTTCATCGATGAACCGACTCAAGAATCTGTCGGTTGATCGGATTAAGATTGATCGTCAATTTGTCTGGGGAATCGGGGTGAAGCCCCGGGATGAAGTGTTGGTCACGGTCATGATCGATCTGGCCCGGGAATTGGGCTTGGCCGTCACTGCCGAAGGGGTGGAAACAGCCGAACAGCTGGCTTTTCTTCAGGCGCATGGATGTGATGAAATCCAGGGATTTTATTTCTCCAAGCCGGTATCGGCGGCAGCAATTGAAGCAGAAATTTATGCCAGGCAGTTTGCCGGGATAAACTAACGGTAAGCGATGGGGCGAGTAGGCTCGTTTGTCAGGAAGTGCGGCTGGCGCAAGAAAAATTTGCGTAAACGGCTAGCCAGGCCCGGTTGCAAGTACATAAAAAAGAGCGTAAGGGGATAAAATGCAGCAAACCCAAATTTCTATTTTATTCTATTTGATATTTATTCTATATAGCTGCCTGGGATTTTTCTGTTTGTTTCTCAACAAAAAAGAACAGCTCAATCAGGTTTTTTTCTGGTTATGCATGAGCTATGCGGTATGGGCCTTTGGCTTTGCCATTTCAAATACCCTAAGTGATGTCCAGAGTGTGCTGATCTGGCGGCGGATTGCGGCCCTGGGGTGGGGTGTTGCCTTTAGTGTGATGCTCCATTTTATGTTGATTTTAACCGAACACCAGCAGTGGTTGGGTAATCTTAAGATTCGAATTGCCATTTATCTGCCAGCAGTGATCACGATTGCAGTTTTTGCCCTGTTTCCCCAGCTGGCTGATGCCCAGTACAATCTGGTTCAAACCCCAATGGGATGGGGAAATATTCCTGTCAACAATTTCTGGGATATCTTTTACAATCTTTATTACCTGAGTTTTTCGTTGCTGACGCTGGGACTTTTGTTTCAGTGGTACCCGAGCACTCCAGACCGCCGAAAACAACAACAGGCCTTCTGGCTATTACTGGCCTTTGCCATTGCGATTGCTTTGGGTACGCTCACCGAAATGATGGCCAACAACCTGCTGGCTTACCCGATTCCCTCGGTGGCACCGATTATTATACTGATTCCGGTGACGGCCTTTACCTTTGATATCAAGAAGTATAAACTGATGGTTCCCGAAAATTCAGACAAAAAAATAGAGTTCAGTGAAATTCTCAGCGATGACACCCACCGGGGCCTGTTTCGATCGATGGCGATGATTTTTGTGGTGATCAGTGTTATTGGTTTGGGGAATGCTATCTTTTTCAATCTCCCGTTATGGCGCTTAATGGCGGTCAGTACCATCAATCTGGTTTTGGGGCTGTTTATTTACAGTCTGCCTTTTTCGGGACTGTCAATTGCCAATCAGGATCGGATTATCACCGGGATTATGGTGGTTGCGATTCCCCTGACCATCTTCCGTCCCGATACCTATCTGACCAATGTGATCTGGGTAGTGCCTCTGATTTTTTTATCAGTAACCATCGTTTTTAAGCAAAAGAAAATGTTTATTCTGTTGGCAACCGCAACCATTATTGCTGGTCTGGTGATGGTCTCATGGAAACCGGATCAATGGGTCAATGTGGGCACCCGGGAATACCTGGCCAGACTTTTTATTTGCCTGGTGGCCATTCTCTTGGCGGGTTATACCAATCGCATTTATATTGCCAGACTGACCGAGAATAACCGCCAGATCAGTTTTCAAAAGATGATCTCCCAGGTCACGACTCAATTTGTGTCGGTGTCTGCCAGCAACTTTGACGAAAAGGTCCAGTATTTATTAAAAACCAGTGGTGAAATTATGAATGCCGACCGGGTTTTTGTGGGACGTTTTTTTCAGGATTCGGGTGAACTGCGCTGCACCAATGAGTGGCTGGCCGAGCCCTACTTTCCGTCGGTGAATCTTAACGAAGATATCCGGCAGACTAAGTTCCCCTGGTTTACCAAAACAATTTTTAATAATCAATTGGTTTATCTGCGATCCTGCGATGAACTACCGGCTGAAGCCCAACCGGAAAAAGCGATGATGGTGCAGCAGGGAATCACCGCAATGCTACTGATTCCGATTCAGAGCCGGGAAACAATCATTGGCTTTCTGGGCTTTGACAAAATCGGAAAAGCCAAAGTGCCAGCGCTGACGGATCCGGAATTGTTGCGCGTCTTGGCGAATACGCTGGCTGATGCCATCGGTAAGGTTGAGAATGAAAACGAAATTCACTGCCGGGCTTATTATGATACGCTGACGGGTTTACCCAATCGGGTGTTTTTTCATGAACAACTGGAAAAATCAATGGCTGCTATGAAGTCAAACGGTAGTCAGCTGGGTGTTATTTTTGTGGATCTTGACGGATTCAAGGAAGTCAATGATACCATGGGGCATGACTGGGGCGATCACCTACTTAACCATATCGGCCAACGGTTGTCAGACAATATGCGTAAAGGCGATTCTCTGGCCCGGTTTGGCGGAGATGAATTTTTGATCATGGTTTCACAGCTGAATCATAAGAATGAGCTGCTTGATGTGGCAAGGCAACTGATGGCAGTTTTTAAAGAGCCCGTGTGTCTGGGGGAGCAGGAGTTTTATATTTCGGCAAGTGGCGGAATCGCTGTCTTTCCAGAAGATGGGGAGACGGTTTCGGCACTGATCAAACATGCCGATTTGGCCATGTATGACGCCAAAAAAAATGGCAAGGGACAAGTAGTGTTTTGTTCTGAGGAGATGAAAAATTGTATCCGGGAAAAAATGATCTTGACCAACAGTCTCCATCGGGCTCTGGAGCGGCAGCAACTAGCGCTTTACTATCAGCCCAAATTTGATGTAAGCAGCCAAACGATGGTTGGCTGTGAGGCCCTGCTCCGATGGCAACATCCGGAACTGGGAATGGTTTCGCCGGGGGTATTTATTCCGATTGCCGAGCAAAAAGGGTTGATGAGTGAAATTGGCCAATGGGTATTTAAGACTGCCTGCGCCCAGAACAAAGCCTGGCAGGCGCAGGGATTTAGGCCATTGCCGGTAGCGGTCAATCTGTCGGCGGCGCAATTTGACAATGATCTGACTGCTATTGTTGAGAAATGCCTGACCGAAACCGGCCTGGCTGGCCAATATCTGGAGCTGGAAATCACCGAGACCATCGCCATGGCCGAATCTTGTGGAGTGATTCTGACCCTCCACCAGCTTAAGGCACTGGGGTTGGGCATTAGCATTGATGATTTTGGTACCGAGTTTTCGTCCTTGAGCCGCTTAAACGACCTGCCGGTGGATCGCATCAAAATCGATGGTTCCTTTATCTGGGGTATCGGAGTTAATCCCAAGGATGAATCGATTATTTCGGTGATGATCCATCTGGCCCAGAAGTTGGGGCTTTTGGTAGTTGCCGAAGGCGTGGAAAGTGAGACGCAGCTGGCTTTTCTAAAAGAAAAAGGCTGTCATGAGGTTCAAGGCTATTACTGGGGCCAACCGATGACTGCAGCTGACTTTGAGAAGCAGCTGAGCCGAGTACATTAAGCTATAAAGCGACCTCCACTGATGTGGAGGTCGTTGGTGTTTTAGGGGACCAGAGTGAAGTCTTGTTTCCGCAATCTGGAGTGTTGCTTGAATCTTATTTTTGGGGGTATCAATGATAACGTATCAACATAATTTTTGTTATAATCTAATTGCTTAGATGCGTACCTAAGGAAAGAAAATAATCAGAAGGAGACGGACACTACATGGAATTCATCAAAAATTTAGGCGAATTGCTTAAGACCCGCAGCGACTTTTTTATTGAACTGCTGCTCCAGCATCTGGTGCTGAGTCTGATTGCGATTGTGATTATTACGGTAGTGGGGGTGACCACCGGGGTTCTGATTGCCAAATCACAAAAAGCGGCTAGCGTGGTGATTGGCCTGACTAACGTGCTTTATACCATTCCCTCTATTGCCATGTTCGGTTTTTTTGTCTCAATCACCGGCATCGGCAATACCACAGCGATCATCGCCCTGGTGATTTACGGGCTGCTGCCAGTAATCCGCAATACCTATGTGGGGCTCACTGAAGTAGATGATCAGATTCTTGAGGCGGCGGTGGGAATGGGCAGCACCCCCTGGCAGTTGCTGTCAAAGATTCAATTTCCCCTGGCCTTACCGGTGATTATCGCTGGGATCCGCAGCATGGTGGTGATGACCATCGCTCTGGCCGGGATTGCTTCCTTTATCGGTGCCGGGGGCCTGGGGGTGGCGATCTGGCGGGGGATTACCACGAATTTTGATGAAATGACGGTGGCTGGCAGTCTGCTGGTAGCTCTTTTGGCCTTTGTAGCTGATGGCATATTGGGAATAATTGAAAAAAGATTATTAAGGAGGACAAAATGAAAAAGTGGATGGGTTTAGTATTACTCGTCATGCTGGTATTGTTAGCAGCCGGTTGTCAAAATCAGGAAAAGAAAGTAGTTATTGCGTCAAAACCGATGGCGGAAAGCTATATCATTGCTGAAATGATGGGCCAGCTGATCGAAGCCAATTCTGATATTAAGGTGGAATATAAAATGGGCATTGGCGGCGGAACCTCCAATATTCAGCCAGCCATGGAAGCCAGCGAAATTGACATCTACCCGGAATATACCGGCACCGGCTGGCTGTTTGTGTTAAAAAATGAGCTGGTGACCGATCCGAAAGCCCTTTACGAAGGTGTTAAAACACAGTATCAGGAAAAATACAATTTTGCCTGGCTGGATCGCTATGGCTTTAATGATACCTACGCCCTGGCGATGGATAAAAGCAAAGCTGATAGCATGGGGATTAATACCTTCTCGGATCTGGCGGCCCAGAGCAATAACCTGAGCCTGGGAGCGGAGTATGATTTTTACGAACGCGAAGACGGTTATCCCGGACTGGTTACGGCCTATGGTTTTAATTTCAAGGAAACCAAAGAACTGGATATCGGTCTGAAATACAAGGCCATCGGCGAGGGTCAGGTGGATGTGATCAATAACTTTTCCACCGACGGACTGCTGGCCGAATATGACTTAAAGGTGCTAAAAGATGACAAGGGCTTCTTCCCGGCTTATGAAGCTGCCCCGGTGATCCGTCAGGAAATTCTGGATAAATACCCGGAACTGAAGGCCATTCTCAATCAGTTAGGTGGAAAGATTAATGATCAGGAAATGCAGCAAATGAATTACTATGTGGAAAAAGAAAACCGGGATGCTGGTGACGTTGCCGCTGAATTCCTGAAAGCCAAGGGCTTATTATAAGCCGATGATCGAGTTTCGTGATGTCAGCCAGCAGTATCAAGCCGGGAAACCAATTATAAGACATTTGAGCCTGACCGTTTCACAAGGCGAGTTTGTGGTGCTGATCGGCCCTTCCGGCTGCGGCAAAACGACCCTGTTAAAGATGATGAACGGCCTGATCAAGCCCGACAGCGGGGAAATCCGGATTAAGGGAAAAGAGCTCAAAGCGTGGGATCCGATAACCTTGAAACGCAATATCGGTTATGTGATCCAGCAGGTGGGGCTGTTTCCCCATCTGACCATTGAAAAAAATATTGCCTATGCCCTGGATATTCAAAAAGCCAGCGAAACAGTAAAGAAGGAACGGGCTCGGGAGCTGATCCAGTTGGTCGGTCTGGAAGAAAATTATCTGGCCAAATATCCCAACGAATTAAGCGGCGGCCAGAAACAGCGGGTAGGTATTGCCCGGGCGCTGGCGGCGGATCCGGAGATTATTTTAATGGACGAGCCCTTGGGGGCGGTGGATCAGATTAATCGGGGGGTGCTCCAGGATGAAATCATCCGGATTTATCAAACCCTGAATAAAACCATTGTCTTTGTCACCCACGACATTGAGGAAGCCATCAAGCTGGGGACCAAAATTGTGGTGATGAATCAGGGCGAAATCATGGAAATGGGTTCCCGGGATGCCATTGTCTTTCACAGCAAGAGTCATTTTGCCGATGACTTTATCGGTAACAAGGGCTTTCTATCCTATTTGAATATTGTCAAAATCGCTCAGGTGGTTTGTCCCTTTAACGGCAATGTCTCCGAAAAGGAGATAACCCTGTGGGTCAGCGCCGCTGATCCGCTGATTGTCGGGATCCGGATCTGTCTGGAAAACGGCGTCAATCAGATTGGCGTCCGGGATGGCGCCGGCCAAGTCGTGGGCGCCTTTGACCTGGGCTGTTTGTCGCGGCTGAAGTTTTAAAAAGGGCGTCAGCGCTTAGTGGCACCATGGCGTGGGAAATAAATTAATAATGGCGATGCTTCCGGTTATTTAAAGGAAGCATCGCCACTACTGGTTTAGGAATGAATTTTTTTAGGGGAAACCGGTCTGGTTTCGGGCAGTGTGATTTCACCGGCTTTGATCAGGGCATATTTGGCGGCAATCGGGCCGACCACCGAATAGATAAAGGTGGAACATAAAATAACGACCTGAATCTGTTCGGCATTAAGCGGCACAACCTTGGCGGCTACGACCACCAGTCCTAAAGCGACGCCAGCCTGGGGCATCAGGGTTGGTCCCATATATTTGCAGATATTTTCGTCCTGATGGGTGATTTTTCCGCCAAACCAGGCCCCGGCCATTTTGCCGATAACCCGGACGACCACATAGATGATCCCGATCAGTCCAATTGCGGGTAAGGCGGAAATCTGAAAGCCAGCCCCGGAGATGACAAAAAAGACCATAAAAATTGGTGGGGTAAAGGCATCGATGGTTTTCATCAGGGCATCAATATGATCGCGGTAAATGTTGACCAGGACACCGCCCAGGGCCATACAAGCCAGCAATGGGGAACCGTGAAGCAAATCAGCGACCCAGTAGGTCAGCAGAATCATCGCGATGACAATACAAATCTGATTGGAGGGTTTCTTGAAAAACCGAAAAAACAGCTTCATAACGATTCCGGCGACGGCACCCAGGATAAATGAAATCAGGATCTCATAAAAGGGGGCCAGAATCGAGAGGAGCAGATTGGTTTCGACCGCTGAATTCATGGCATTGACAATGGTTGCGGCAAAACCAAAGGTGATCAGAGCAATCGCATCATCAATCGCGACGACGCTCATCAGCATCGAAGTCAGCGGGCCTTTGGCATCATATTGCTTGATCACCATAATGGTCTGGGCCGGGGCGGTGGCGGCGGCAATGGCCCCCAGCATGATCGCAAGCTTGGGATCAAAACCGAAAAGCATCAGTACCAGGGTGACCAGAATTACCGCCATCAGGGCTTCCGCCGTGGCAATCACAACCGGAGCAATCCCGACCTTTTTAAAATAGTTGAGGTCAAACTGGCTGCCAATTGAAAAGGCGACAAAACCCAGGGCAATATCCGAGATCACCACAAAACCGCTGACCATATCCATCGAGATGAGATTGAGAAACGAAGGGCCCAAAATAAGTCCGGCAAACAGGTATCCGGTGACATTGGGCATTTTGAATTGTTTGGCCAATCGTCCCAGCAGAATTCCGGCTAACAGCATGATTGCAATTTCGATGATGATTTTAGTTTCCAATTGAACACAGACCTTTCGCGAAGTCGACGGGGATGGTAAAGACAATCCCTGAATCCGGTTCATCCAGATTGGCGACCGTGGTTTCAATCACGTCGATAACCTGGCCTATTTTTTCGTCCTCGAGAATCACAAAAATAACATTGCCTTGGGCCACATCCGGATTGAGAAAGGATCTTAACGAACCGAGAATCGGGATTTCATCGGCATCGTGGAGATGACTGAGGTGTCGGGCCATGCCCCGGCTTTCCAGCACTGTGGCTCCGCATATTTGTTTGGACGCCAAGGCTGCCAGCAGTGGATCCAGTTTATCCGGCTGGCTTAAGACATATACAAATAACTTCATTGATTTCCTCCTGTACTGACTGTGGATTAAAATTTGTCGTATCAACAGTATAGCACTTCAGCATAGCTAAATCAAAAGAGATTGATGCGGAGACTGGTACTTTGGTTCAGGCAAAATTGTCGGTTAGACTAAAATTTGCCCCAGAAAGTTCTGCAGTCGTTCGTTTTCCGGGCGATCAAAAATATCTTCCGGGGTACCTTCTTCAGCAATTAGACCTTCATGAATAAAGATGACCCGATCCGCCACCTCTTTGGCAAAGCCCATTTCATGGGTCACAATAATCATCGTTCGGCCTTCTTTAGCAAGGTCATTCATGACGCCCAGGACCTCGCCAACCAGCTCCGGATCGAGGGCCGAGGTCGGTTCGTCAAAAAGAATCACCTTGGGTTCCATCGCCAGCGAGCGGGCAATGGCCACCCGCTGCTGCTGTCCACCGGAGAGCATGGCCGGGTATTCGTCAGCCTTATCCAGCAGGTTAACCTTTTCAAGCAATGTCATGGCCAGCTCCCGGGCTTTCTTCCGATCCATTTTTTTAACCGTAATGGGACCTTCCATCACATTTTGCAGCACCGTCATATGGGGAAAAAGGTTAAAGCGCTGAAAAACCATGCCCACCTTCTGGCGGATTTCGTTGATCTCTTTGGCCGTTACCATTTGCCCATCAATATAAATTTCACCCTCGTTTTTTTCTTCCAGGAAATTGATACAGCGCAGCAGGGTGCTTTTTCCCGATCCACTGGAACCAATCAGACAGACGACCTCACTCTCGGAAACGGTTAAATCGATGCCACGCAACACTTCCAGTTCGCCAAAATATTTGTGTAAGTTTTTAATTTCAATCATGCTCATTGTTTACCTCTCATTCACTTTTAACTTTAATTCGACCTGACTGAGAACTTTGGTCAGTCCCATGGTAATAATCAGGTAGTACACTCCGGCGGTGAAATAAATCGGGAAGACATTAAAGGTGGCGGCGCTAAACTGACGGGCCAACAGCATTGTTTCGGTGATCGTGATCACACTGGCAAGGGAAGAGTCCTTGACGGCAATGATAAACTGATTTCCCAAAGCCGGGACTGATCGCTTAAACGCCTGGGGTAGCACCACCCGTTTCATGGCCTGCCATTTGGTCATTCCCAGCGAGCGGGCGGCTTCCCGCTGGCCGTAGTCGATGGATTCGATGGAACCCCGGAAGATTTCACTGATATAGGCGCCGTTGTGCAGGGCCAGAGCAATGATTGCTGATGGGAAAGCGTCAATCATAATACCCAGGCTGGGGAGTCCATAAAAGATAAAATACAGCTGCAGCAATAGGGGGGTTCCCCGGACGATGGTGATATAGACGTCCATGGTTTTTTTTAACCACTTATATTTGGTCAGTTTTAATACGGCCACCACCAGACCGATAATCATCCCCAGAATGATGGAAAAGAACGCCAGTTGCAGGGTTAAGATGACACCGGGGATAAACTTCGGCGCAAACTCCACCACGGTTTTAAAAAATTCAATACTATTGTTGATGACAGCATCCATGGGATACCTCCTTTTTTTGAATGAGTAGAAATTAGAATAACCATAAAATGATGACATCCGTGTCGTCTCGATAAAAAGACACGGATGTCACAGTTTTAGATTTTTTCATTCAGATCCACCCGGATCCGATTTAAATGGGTTCAGGCAGTTCGGTTAAGATCCGGTCTGCCTGAATGCATAACGGTTATTTTTCGAGAATATTGATGCCAAACCAGCGGTTGCTGATTTCGGCGTAGGTACCATCGGCAATGATGGCGGCCAAAGCCTGGTTGACGGCTTCCAGCAGCTCCTTATCATCCTGACGGATCGCGATGGCGATGTTTTCGGTATACAGCAGATCACCGACGGGTTCAATGGCAACGCCATAATCAATCGGGGCTCGGGCGCCAACGACCTTGCTGGTCACCAGCCCATCAGAACGGCCCTGATCGACACTTTTGAAATTATCGACGTCACTCTGGAATTGAAGAATTTCGGCAATATTTGTCATGCCATCCAGGTATTCATGAAAGGTGGTACCGGTAACGACGCCAACCTTACCATTTTCCAGTTCATTGATGCTATTTAATCCCGAACCGGCTTTGGCAAAAAACTGTGCCCCGTCATAGTAGTAGGGATCGGTGAAACTAACCTGTTTCAGACGTTCCTCTGTCACCGCCATACTGCCGATGATCATATCAAAACGATTACCGGTCAGACCGCCGATGATACCGTCCCATTCGACGGTAATGGGCTTGGCCGTAACCCCCATTTTTTCGGCGATGGCAGCAGCAATTTCAATATCAAATCCGGCCAGTTCACCATTTTCATTGATATAGTTAAACGGGGGATAAGCTCCGGTCATAGCAAAGGTCATCTCACCTTTTTCGATAATCTTTGAATAGGTGGTTTCGTCAGCAGATGCTCCGGAACAGCCACTTAAAATACCGACCAACAGCACCCCTAAAATCATCATCATTAACTTTTTCATTTCTTCCTCCTGAATAAAATTAGTAAATTTATATAAACTTGATTTAATCCTTTCTCGATTGAGTGATTAAAATCAAGGAAAAGCAATAGCTACCGAGTTCGTCGAGAAATCCAAAATTTTAAAGGAAAAATTTATAAAAAAAAGGGCACTCCAACTCTGTAAATACAGAGTTAGAGTGCCCTAGCTTCGCTATAAAAAATAACTCACAATATACCATTTGTGACAAAAATGTCCAATAGTATAGTGTATGACCTCTCGATCCTACACAAGCCCCAGTTCCATAAAATGTTTTTCTGTACAGGTTTCATTTATTAAGCTCCCAGCTTACACATTTCCACGTTTCTCAACACGTAAACAAGCTCACCAGGAAAACTACTCAAAGTACATACTTCACAACTTTATTGGACATATTATATCAAAGCTATATCATTATGTCAACCTAAAATCATTTTCATATTAAAAGCCAAGAATGATTGTTTGTTTTTTGGTGTTTTTTATAATTAATCAATGGTATTTTTACTGCCCACCCGGACAAACGATAAAATCCCGACAACAATGAACCCGAGCCCGCCGATGATCCCCACCGGCAGCGGCCCGATAAAGGGACTGGGGGTGCCCAGGGCAAAAAAGAGGGAGATCCCGGCCATACCATTTAAAGAGCCATGAGCGATGGCAGCGGGCAGAAAGCTCTTGGTGCGGATCGCCAGCAATGAGAAAAAGGCGCCCACTACCACACAGAAGATCACCATCGCCACAATCCCGCCCCAGGGCGCAGTGGGATAGCCGGTGCCGTAATTATGCCCCATGGCAATAATCGGGGCATGCCACAGACCCCAGATCACTCCGGAAATAACGATCGAAACCCGGGGGCTGTAGTGTTCCATCAGCTTGGGCAGCAGATAACCCCGCCAGCCGATTTCTTCACCGGAGGTGGTGATGATATTAAGCAACGGGCTGAGAAAAATCCCCAAGAGCAGCTGAGAAATAAAGATGGCTGTCATGCTTCCATCGGGCAGCGTGATGCCCTGGGCGGCATATTGAGCAGTAATCTGGCTCATGGAGGGGTCGAACTGGGCCGGAAAGATCAAAAAATAGAGGATCGCCCCGAAAATAATCAGTAGCGCCGGACCAAACCAGGCAGCCAGATAATAGCGGACATTGCCTTTAAAATGGGGCTTAAGTCCAAAATCCTGAAAGCCTTCCCGGGTAATCAGCCGGGTGGCCACCACCCCCAGTGCGGGCATCAGCATCACGGCTGACAGCACCGCAATGGCGTAGCTGTTTCCCAGCCCGCCATTGGCCATTAAGGCAAATTCCAGGGCCCAGGTCAGTAAGAAAGTGATGCCTAAAAAAATTCCAATTCGTTTCATTGTTTGTCTCCTTCATCAATTAAATGTGCTTCCAATTTTTTGATCAGATCCACAAAGCGGCGATCCTCTTTGAGAAAATCAAACAGGGGATTGGCCACCAGGCCGTCGAGCATGCTTTGTTTAATGACGTCTTCGCTGCGGGGCGGGCCGACGCCCAGATCAAAGGTCTCAAACCAGGGCTGGATGGCGTCAAAATAGTCATCACCGTGAAGGGCGTAGGGAAAAAAGTCAGAAACGCAGACCTCGGTATAATCCGCCAGAAAGGCCAGGGTGGTGTCAGCGTCCTGATGAATGGCATAGACCTGAGCGGCGGCGTGATAAACCTGCGCCATGGTATTGGGATGCAGGGCATCGAGATCATAAAGCTTGGCGACCCCCAGGGTGCGGGCCAGAATCGTTTCGACCTGGTCAAGATCACTGGCATTTAGCATCAGATAGGCGGAAGCCGTCGAAACCAGAAACAGCAGATGCTGGTAGCTGCTGATCTGCAGAACCTGCCGGGCCTTATCGGGGTTGCTGGCCATCTGATAGGCCTGAGCCAGCATTTCGGTATCGGTGGGGAAGGGCCGGACATCTTCGCCCAGCAGATCCATCACCTGAGCCGGTTGACCCAGCATCAGATAGCAGGTGCCTTCAATAGAGAGCGCATCCCGGGCTAGAATCCGGTCGTCGCTCTCAGCTCTGATCCGCTGACAGAGGGTCACCGCCTGATTCAGTACGGCAGTGGCGGCTGCCGGATCAGCTGCCAGCATATGATGATTGGCCAGCAGTACGGCCATCTGCAACAGCAGCGGAAAACAGGAATAGTATTTCTTAATGATGAGCTGGCATTCGGCCAGAACCTCAGCAAAGGGTTTGCTGGCAAAGTCATCGGCCAGCCGATGATAAAGGGCCTTGATCGCTGCCGGGGTCAGCTGGGGGGAATAACCCATCAGTTCATCGATGGAAATATTAAAATAGGCGCTAAGATGGGGCAGTAAGGTTATATCCGGGTAGCTTAGCCCGGTTTCCCATTTGGATACCGAGGCCTTGGACACTCCCAGATAATGAGCCAGATCTTCCTGGGTCAGGCCCTTTTCCCGGCGTTTGGTTACGATCGTTTTGCCAATATTCAGTTCTTTCATTTCATCACCTCAACCTGATTATAGGATTTTTCAAGAAAAAGCACAATGGATTTGCAGTTGATTTTGGTTGAATAAATCAACTAACAGGTGATTTAACCAAGCTTAATCGTAAAAAATAATAAGATCTGATATTTGCGTTTTTAAACCCGTTAAATATGGGTATAAAAAATACATCGTATCATTTGAATGATAAAAGCAGCGTAAAGAAAAGGAGAAAGACAATGGTTGAGCAGATATTTAAACTGACAGGCGGCAATGACAAGGTCGTTGAAAAGGTGATTCTCGATGAAAACCTTCATTATATGCATGTGATTATTAATCAGAGTGACGGTTTCCCCGAACACTTTACCAATGCGGTGGTCTATATGACAGTGGTCCGGGGGATTGTCTCGCTGCAGCTCGATGATCAGGATTATTATGCCTATCCGGCGGGGACGGTATTAAAAATTCCCGGTAATACCAAAATGGTGCTGAATAACTTTAACCCGGAAACCCTGGAACTGATTCTGATCAAGGCGCCACCACCAGCTGAGTTGCCAGAGTAACGAAAGAAATAAGATTGCAATGAAGATATACCAAAAATTACGCAGAAACTAGGTGACAGAAATGAAGATAGTTGTTTTGGATGGATATGCCCTGAATCCCGGGGACCTCAGTTGGGAGAGTCTGGAAAAATTGGGAACGGTGATGGTTTATGACCGTACCGCCGAAGCCGAGGTGGCAAAATGGATTGGCGATGCCGAGATGGTTCTGACCAATAAAACCCCGATCACCTGCGAAACCCTGAACCGCTGCCCAAAGCTTAATTACATTGGGGTGCTGGCGACCGGCTATAACATCGTGGATGTGGCAGCGGCCAGTGAGCGGGGGATTACCGTTACCAATATTCCTAGCTATGGCACCAATGCAGTGTCCCAGTTTGCCATTGCCCTGCTGATGGAATTATGTCACCGGATTGGTGATCATGCTCATTCGGTGCTGGCCGGGGATTGGGCCAATAACCAGGACTGGTGTTACTGGAACTATCCGTTGATTGAACTCAGCGGAAAAACCATGGGGATCATCGGCTTTGGAAAAATCGGTCAGCGCACTGGTCACATTGCTCAGGCCCTGGGGATGAAGGTACTGGCCTATGATGTGATGAAATACCCGGAGTTGGAATCAGAGACCTGCCACTATGTGAGTCTCGATGAATTGTATCAGGAAGCTGATGTGATTGTGCTGCACGTGCCACTTTTTTCATACACCCGGGAGATGATCAATGCCGAAAGTATCCGCAAGATGAAGGATGGGGTGCTGATTATTAACAACTCCCGGGGCCAGCTGATTGCTGAAGCGGATCTTCGGGATGCCCTTAACAGCGGCAAGGTCGGCGGGGCAGCGGTGGATGTGGTCTCCACTGAGCCCATCAAACTGACCAACCCGCTGCTGCAGGCCAAAAACATCATTATTACGCCCCATATTTCCTGGGCTCCCCGGGAAAGCCGGCAGCGGCTGATGGACATTGCGGTGGATAATCTGGCCTGTTATCTAAAAGGTGAGCAGCGCAATGTGGTGAGCGGTTGATAAAATTAAAATACAAAAAACACGAAATAAAAAATTTCAAAACAAAGAGACGCCTACCATCCACGTAAAAGTAGATAGTGGGGAGCCTCTTTTTTAAAGCGATTATTAGGTCAGGGATGGTTGGTGAGCAAAACTAAAGAAGTAATGCGGTAGTGGCATTACTTTTTAAGTTTATTGATCAGCTTAACCAGCTCATACCAAAGCACCGAGATCCCGGCAATGACAAAGACGATAAGAAATTGGAAAAGAGTGAGCGGAGCAAATTTCAAAAAGGCATTTAAGGGTGTATACAGGATCACAAAGAGCCCCACCAGCGTGCCAATACTTACAGTCCACATTACTTTATCGGTTGCCAGCCGTTTCATTGACTGAAAAGCAAAATCATGATCGGAGCTATTGACTTGGACCAGGAAGAGATTCGCCAGCATAATAATGGCAAAACCCATGGTTCGGGCCAGCTCTGGGCTACCCGGATTCTGATTCAGCATATAAAGATAGGTGCCGAAGGAGGCGGCAAACAGAACCAGACCCTGGCTGACGCTTTTTAACAGGATTTTAGCATTGAGTAGTTTTTCCTTGGGATTTCGGGGCGGTCGCTCCATAATATCGGTTTCGGCGGGTTGGCGTTCCAGTACAATCGAGCAGGTGGGATCGATAATCAGCTCCAGCAAGACCACGTGCAGTGGCAATAACAGCAGGCTGGCCGGGGCAATTCCCATCAGTGGGGCCAGCAAGGCGGCAAAGGCAATCGGGATATGAATGGTAAAGACGTAGCCCACCGCTTTGCGGATATTGTCAAAAATCCGGCGGCCGTCCGCAACGGTATCGACAATGGTCGAGAAATTATCGTCCATTAAAATCAGATCGGCGGCCTCCCGGGAGACCTCGGAGCCCCGTTTGCCCATAGCAATCCCGATATCTGCATATTTCAGGGCCGGGGCATCATTGACACCGTCACCAGTCATGGCGACAATTTCGCCGTTTGCTTTAAAGGCTTTGACAATCCGCATCTTGTGTTCGGGAATAACCCGGGAAAAAATACTGACATCTTTAACTTTTTCGCAAAGTTGGGCATCAGTCATCTGATTTAGCATGTCCCCGGTGATGATATGATCACAGTTTGGCATGCCGATTTTTCTGGCGATGCTGGCAGCGGTGATGCCGTTGTCACCGGTAATCATTACCACCCGAATACCGGCCTGATTACAGCTGGCAATATCGGCTTTGACCGATTCCCGGGGGGGATCGGCCAACCCAATCAGACCACATAGGGTCAGCTGGCAATCTTCAATTGTCTCGGGAATATCGGCTTCGGTTTTGGGCTTCATCAGGCCGACGGCAATCACCCGCAGGCCCTGTTCGGACATGGCCCGGATTTTTTCATCTACCCGAGTCCGCTCGCTGGCCGTGAGCGTTGCGATCGTCAGAATTCGTTCCGGTGAGCCCTTGGCGGCAATGATAATCTCATCGTCGTGGAACCAGACGTGGCCCATCATTTTGAGTTCATTGGTAAAGGCATATTCGCTGATCAAACGTCCGCCAAAAAGGTGATCCCGGGAAATGCCAGCGGCTTCACAGTGGTTGAGCATCGCTTTTTCCATCGGGTCGTAGGCTTCGGTTTCACAGCCCAGGCCCATGATTTCACATAAGGTATCGAGATTACCATCAAGCGCCCAGGTCTCCTGGACAGTCATCTGATTCATGGTGATGGTGCCGGTTTTATCAACGCAGAGCACCGATACCGCTCCCAACGTTTCGACTGACGGCAGTTTACGCACCAATGATTGCTTTTTAGCCAGCCGCCAGGCGCCCATCGACAGAAAGACGGTCAAAATGACTGGGAATTCTTCGGGGATCATGGCCATCGCCAGGGTAATCCCCGACAGGATGCTTTCAATCAGCCGGTCGCCTAGAGCGTGGTCGGGAATATTGATATAGGTAATCACGCCAACCAGGGCACAGAGGACGGCGGCAATGCCGGCGCAGAGTTTCACCAGGCTGCCAGTCTGCTTCTGGAGCGGTGTCGGTTCATCCGGCGCTTGCGCGACGTGGATCCCAATTTTTCCGTACTCGGTGGTGGGGCCAATTTTATCGACCTGAACCAGAGCCGTCCCCTGGGTCACCAGGGTACCGGCGTAGCAATAGTCGTTGCGCCAGTGATCTGAAGTGGGATTGGTGTTGCGGGTGGCAATTTTCCAGACGCCCTCGGCTTCTCCGGTTAATGACGATTCATCAATACAACAATCATTGCAGCGAATCACAAAGCCGTCAGCCGGGATTTTAACGCCTTCATGGATCATCATCAGATCGCCGGGCACTAGATCGACGCTGGCGATGGTGACTTCCTGACCGTCCCGAATGACTTTGACATGGGGCGCCGATAAATCTTTCAGGGCATTGAGGGTTTTGTCGGTTTTCCATTCCTGGATCACATCGATGCTGATGATGCCGATGACAAAGATCAGCATGATGGCACCATCTCGGGGTTCTCCGAGGACAAAATAGATGGCAGCTGCCACCAGCAGTAGCACAAACATCGGCTCGCTGATAATGTGCAGTAGTTTGTGAAAAAAGCTTTCTTTTTTCAGGGGGGCCAATTCGTTTTTGCCATACTGCTGTTGTCGCAGGGCGGCTTCTTTGGTGGTCAGTCCCACCGGGTTATTTGAGTTTTCGGTCATAAGGTTCCTCCATTTTCTGTTTTGCCTGATTATAAAAACTCTCAGCACTCAGGAGATGGTCTTATCTGTTCTCAAAAAGGTATAAAAAAAACACCCATGGAACAAAATTCTGTCCCACAGATGCGAAAAATCAAATCTGCTGCCGCTGTAGCGGCCCGGCTCCAAAAACACGTATGTTGATGGCCTGATCAGGTTGTACTGTCGATTAATATGCAGCGCAAAGAGATACGTTTATTTTAAGGCCGGGAATCGCATTTGTCAAGCGTAAATTATCTAGCCGATCAGGGTGTTTGCCATCAGGAAACCGCCATAAAAGGCGCCAAAGCTGAGTACGAGGGTGGCCACCACATAAAAGATGGCACTGAGGATGCGGTTGTTCTTTAGCAGCACAAAGTCTTCAAACATAAAGGTCGAAAAGGTGGTGTAGGCCCCCAGAAAGCCTTCGGCAAAAAGGCCATAAAGCAGGGTTGAAATATCAAAACCGGTGACAACACCAAGTAGAAAGGCGCCGGAAACATTAATCACGAAGGTGCCGATCGGGAGGTGTTGATGCCGTGTGGCAAAGCGTTTGCCCAGAACATAACGGGTGGTACTACCCAAAGCTCCGCCTATAATAACGCATAAAGTTTCCATCAGGTGTTTTCCTTAATTGCTATCAAGGCTGAATCGGATTGCCAGATTTTTTCCCACTGGGTGTAAAATATGATGGCCGAGCAGATGGCCCAGGTAAACCGCACCGACTCCGAGGATAATGGAGGCCGCCACATAGGTACAGAAAAACCGCAGATAACCGGCGTCCAGAATATTCAGGCTTTCTTTGCAGAAGGTTGAGTAGGTGGTAAAGGCGCCCACCAGTCCGGCGGTTAGGCCAAGCTTTAAATCGGTGCTGATCCGTTCGGTTTTAGAAAAAATGGCATTCAGTGACCCCAGAATCAGACAGCCAAACAGGTTGATGACCAGAATGGTTAAGGCCAGATTAATCAGTGGATCAGAGAATTGGAACAGGTTGGGGGAGCTTTTCAGCTCAAACCGCAGCAGCGCACCCAGGGCACCGCCTGCGGCGATAAAGTAGTATTTTTTCATGACAGTCCTCCTGACTTAAGTGACAAAACATTTCGACACGAAGGGATTAAAATTTTGTGAGGTGGGTTATTTTAGACAATAAAAAACCTGCAGCATTACAAATCCTGCAGGAGTCATCAGCTGATAAGCAATTTTGGTGAACTCCATCACCTTCTATGAAATAATGTTATCATGAGGAAATAATCGTGTCAATAAAAGGTGGTGCTGAAATCGAAATCAAAAATAAAACCGAAATAAGTGTGGTCAGATTTGAAGGTTTTTTTCAATAAATAATTGAGATTTTCATTTTGATCGATTAAACTATAAAACAGGTGATGAAGTTCGCCCTGGCAACCGCCAAAATGCGTTAAGCTGATGACTTCTGTTAAAATACAGAATCGTTGGCTTTTTTTGATTGCCGCAGCATTTTTTGCGGCCCATGTTTTTATCAGAGATCCAACCAGGAGAGGTAGTGTGAATATGAGTAAAGATGAGACTATCACCGCCATCGATGAGGTGGCTGCTTTACTCCGGGCCACCGGGGTTTGCGAAGAAGACACCATAAAAATTGGGAATTTAAAAGAAAAAATTAAAAACCGGGAGCTGGTCATATCGGTCATCGGTCAGTTTAAGCGGGGAAAGACCACCTTTATTAACGGCGTCCTCGATGCTGAGGTGCTGCCGGTGGGGATTATTCCGGTCACCTCGGTGGCCACTAAAATTCAGTACGGCGATGCCTTGGCCGAGGTTTATTTTAAAAGTGGGGCGCATCAACCGATACCGCTTACACAGTTGGTCGGGTATATTGCTGAGCAGCAGAATCCCAATAACCAGAAAGGGGTGTCATTTGTCAACCTGTTTTTGCCTAATCCCTTTTTAAAGGATGGGCTGATTCTGGTGGATACCCCGGGGGTTGGGTCGATTCATCAGAACAATACGGATGAAGCCTATGCCTTGATGAAAGACAGCGATGCAATTGTCTTTATGCTGTCGGTGGACAGTCCGATTAACGAAATCGAGCGGGAATTCCTTAGTCAAGCCCGCAACTACGCCGCCAAGTTTTATTTTACAATCAATAAGATCGACACCATCAGCCCGGCCGATTTGAGCGCCTATCTGGGTTATTGTCATGATATTCTCTGTCAGATCATGGAGGTGGAAGCGATTGAACTATTTGCCATTAGTGCCCGAACCAAAGCTGGAATGGCTGCGCTTTTTGATAAAATCACCGGGGACATGGCGGTTTCGGCCGACCGGATTATTCTTGATTCGGTCCAGATTAAGTTTCGGGAGTCGCTGGCAGCGGCGCTGTCCCATCTTATGCTATACCGCCAGGCTTATAGTATGCCACTGGACAATCTGGAAGAAAAACGCTGCGAACTGGAAGAAAAACTGAGAAGTCTGGATCAGCTTACCAAAGATGCCAGCTTTTATCTGCTACGCAACATTGACGAGCTGCTGGAGCAGATTCGGGCAGTGCTGCAGGATGGCGCCAGGGAGATTGGGAAGAAGCTGGCTGAGGAATTGGCGGCAGCCTATCAGCAGCATCAGCAGAATAAAACAAGAGATCTTGAGAGCGTGCTGATGGCGCTGCTCGATACCTGCCTGACCCAGCATCTTAGCGACCTCAGCGAGACCGGGATTAACAGCCTGTCCCGGGGTTATGAGCATCTGGCGGCAATTCTCAATCAACAGATTGATGATCTCAAAGCGTTTCTGGGTCAGGTGGTGGCGGAACTCTTCGGCATAAACTATCAGGTTGATACCACTGTGCATACCTTGTCCTCGCGGGATGATTTCTATGTCAAGGTCAATCAGAAACCGGCGGCTTTTTTGGTGGATATCAATGATCTGGTTTACCTGTTGCCCCGGGGTTACGCCAATAAAAAAATCTACGCCCGTTATCAGCAGAAGATGGCCACCGATACTGAGCATAATGTCAACAACATGATTTATAATTATCAGTATAAGATCCGCGAGAGCGTCCGGGATTTTACGGCCGCACTGGAACAGGAGTCAAATGCACTGAAAAAGGATCTTACAGCGTTGGTCAATCGGGTCATTGCCGATAAAGAAGATACCTCAAAACAGCTGGGGGATAAAATCCGGGAGTTGGACAAGACTTGTGAGCGGTTGACGTTGTTGCTTGATCAGTTGCAGCAAGGATAAAGACACTTGTTTGGATTGGTAGTCAAAGGCTTTCTGTAGACACTCCGGGAATAAAAAAACTGTTCCTCCCAGAGCGAAGCGGTTATACTTAGAATATAGTTTAGTTTAAAACACGTCAGGAGGAGTTCATCATGTTTAATAATCAAAATGACGGCTTGGAATTATCAACGGCGATGCTGATCGATGCAGCAAAGCAGCGGGGGATTACGGTCGAGATCCTGGATGCTGAGGATAATTTTATCCGGCTAACAAAAGGCGAAAAAACCGAATACGTCAAGCAGGCGACACGGACTTCAAAGGATACCTATATTGCGCCACTGATTATGGAGAATAAAGAAGTCACCAAACTGGTGCTGAGGGAGCTGGGGATCAATGTGCCAGCCGGGATGATGGTGCAATCGGTGGATGAAGCGATGGCCCATTTTGAAAGCTTTCGGGGTCGGGATCTGGTGGTCAAACCCAAATCCAGCAATTTTGGGCTGGGGATTGAGATATTTAAAAAGCTTCAGTGCGCCAGCTGTTTTCAGCAGGCGGTGGTTAAGGCTTTCACGTATGATACGGCGGTGCTGATTGAAGATTTTATTCCCGGCAAAGAATACCGTTTTCTGGTGATTGGCGAGCAAGTGGCGGGGATTCTTCACCGGGTACCGGCCAATGTGGTGGGGGATGGGGTTTCTACCATTGCCGAGCTGGTGGCCGAAAAAAACCGCAATCCGCTGCGGGGCAAGGGCTATGTGACGCCGCTGGAGAAGCTTACGCTGGATGATACCGAAATCGCTTTTCTTGGCGAACAGCATAAAACGGTTGCGACCATTCCCGCAGCAGGCGAAACGGTTTATCTCCGGGAAAACTCCAATATCAGCACCGGCGGCGACAGCATCGATTTTACCGATGCGATCATCGACGATTATAAGGCCATTGCGGTTAAAGCGGCCCAGGCGGTGGGCGCCAAAATCTGTGGGGCCGACATCATTATAAAGGATTTAAAGGCCAAACCCGATAAAACCAATTACAGTATTATTGAGCTGAACTTTAACCCGGCCTTGCATATTCATAACTATCCCTTTGTTGGTGAGAACCGCCACGTCGATGACAAGGTGCTGGATTTGTTGGGGTTTTAGAAATTATTGATAAAATTGAAACCAGCCTTGTCAACTCGAAGGGGGCTGGTTTTTTATTAGACCAGATGGCCGACTGGTGCGGTTATCATCATATCGGTATTTCCGTATTTTCGGGCAATATCCATAAAACTCGAGACGGCTGGGCTGAGATGCTTGTCTTTATGATAAACCAGACTAAAGCTTCGATTCCAGATCGCCTTCTGATGCCGGATCGCATAAATATCACCATTTTCGATTTCTTCCGTAACCAGACGAATCGAAATGGCGGCCAGACAATTATTTCTCATGACAATCGTTTTAATAATTTCCGGCGAGGTTACTTCCCAGCCAATGTTCAAAGTAAGGTCTTTGCTGCGGGCAAAATCGATAAATAATTCCCGGGTACCGCTGCCTTCTTCCCGCAGCACAAAGATTTCTTTTTCCAGTTCCTGTGCGTTCAGTTCCTGGCGGCCCGCAAAGTGATGATGGCGACTGCAGGCTATTACCAGATAGTCGTCAATCACTGGTTCAATAATCAGATCGGGGTGTTTTATTTCACCTTCCACCAGCCCGATATCCAGCTCGGCTTTCAGCAGCCGCTCTTCAATCATTTTGGTATTGTTGACATAACTGAAGCTGTCGATGTTGGGGTTGGACTGTTTGAAATCAGTGATCAGCGAGGTCAGCAGACAAGCCCCGACGGTAATGGTTGAACCGATCCGGATCGCTTCTTTACTGCCAAGGCTGGAAAAACTTTCTTCTAAGGCATCAAACTGCCGAACCACGATGTGCGCCTGGTTGAGTAATTGTTGGCCGGCTGGGGTAATGAAGAGACGTTTACCCAGTCGTTCAAACAGCAGCAGATGATAATGATTTTCCAGTTCTTTGATCACCTGACTGACTGAGGGTTGGGTGATGAAAAAAGTTTTCGCCGTGGCCGACATCGAACCAGTTTCGGCCACGGAGATAAATATTTTTAAGTGACGGATATCCATTTTTCCTCCAGTGTTTCAAATATATCATTTTTGCATATAGGTAATAACTATGAAATATATAAAATAATACCATTTCACTTATAAAACAGCAAGGGTTATACTTAACCTAACATGCATGTAATTAAAAGAAAGCGAAGAAATAGGACCTATTTTTGAGGAATTGAGATGGCAACACTGACAATCAGTCAAGCAGAAGAAAAAAGAGTGAAAGCGTTAGGCTTTTTAAGTAATCGGGGGACTGACAATTTTTCGGGTCGGGTGATTACTGAAAATGGTTTAATCACTGTGGAACAGGCTAAAAAAATTGTGGAGGCCGCCGAAAAATATGGCAATGGCTATTTAGCGTTAACCTCTCGTTTAACCATCGAGTGTCAGGGGATTCCCTTTGAGCAGATCGATGCGTTCCGGAATTATCTGGCAGAAGCTGGAATCGAAACCGGGGGAACCGGAGCAAAGATCCGTCCGGTTATGTCCTGCAAAGGCAGCACCTGTCAATATGGTTTAATTGATACCTTTGGACTTGCCAAAGAAATTCATGACCGTTTTTATACCGGGATGCGAAATGTTACCCTGCCGCACAAATTTAAAATTGCGGTTGGAGGCTGTCCCAATAATTGTGTCAAGCCGGATCTCAACGATGTCGGCATAATCGGCCAATTTCAACCGATTGTTAATCAGTCAGCATGTCGGGGTTGCAAAAACTGTGCTGTTGTTAAGTCTTGTGCTGTCGGTGCTGCACAGCAGGTTGAAAGAAAGATTAAAATTAATAATCAGGCATGTCTCAACTGCGGCATCTGTATTGGCAAATGTCCCTTTGAGGCGGTTGTTGGTGGCGATCGGGGTTATAAAATCGTGATTGGCGGTCGTTGGGGCAAACAGGTAAATCGGGGACATGCATTGAAGCGGATCATTTTAAATCAGAAAGAACTTCTGGACACCGTTGAAAAGATAATCAATTTTTACTCAGACAATGGTTTGCCACGGGAACGGTTAGCCCAGACCATCGAGCGGATCGGCTTTGATGCAGTTGAAACGGTCTTATTAAACGATGAAAAGCTGAGATAGCCGGATGAAAACTCTGTCAGAAGCAAATCAATTCGCAGAAATTCCATAAAAGATGGCTAATTAAAAGGATTCGGGGTAAGAATATGAAATAGAATCAATTACAAAAAAACAAGGGCAAAGAGGGACTGGAAATGGAATATGATGCAATTATAATTGGCGGCGGTTTGTCTGGTTTGACCGCCGGGAGTCTGTTGGCTAAAAGTGGACTAAAGGTCGCCGTGATTGAGAAAAGCTATAATCCCGGCGGTTCCTGCGGGATTTTTAAACGTAATGGTGTGACCTTTGATATTGGGGCGGCAATGTTGTTTGGCTTTGGTGAACAGGGCTTTAATGCCCATCGTTTTGTTTTTGACTGTCTTGAGGAACCAATTGAGGTAGTCAAGCATGAGCTGCTTTACTGCATCCATTTCAAGGGGCAGGTGATTCGCTTTGGGGATCGGATTGACGATTTTGTTGCCGAATTGGGGGCGGTGTTTCCGTCGGAACAGGATAATATCAAAAGGTTCTACCGGGATCTGGAAAAGATGTATAGGGACGTGATGGTGGATAATCCCAACTATACCACCCCGGATGAAACCGAAGCCCGGGGCGCCCTGAAAAGCTTAATCAAACACCCGCTGTCCTATGCCCGCTTTCTGGGCTATTTAAATAAGAGTGCCCGCAGTCTGCTGGAGGGCTATTTTGCTGACCCGGAGATTTTCAAGTTTTTTGATAAGATTACTTCAACCTATTGCTATGCGACCCTGGAAGAAGCCCCGGCGGTGCTGGCGGCGGTGATGTTTGTCGACAACCACCTTGGTGGCAGCTATTATCCCGCCGGTTCAACCATTTTTCTGCCCGGTAAGCTGGAAAAGGTGATTGAAGAATATGGTGGTACGATGGTTCTGGAAAAAGAGGTTGTAAAAATAATTTTTGAACATAATCGACCGGTGGGGGTGGTTTTAAGCAGTGGTGAAGCCGTCTATGGTCGTGATCTGATCTATTCGGGGACGGTCTGGAATCTTTATGGCAAGCTGATTGACCGGCCCAACCTGAGCCTGGAGCGGGCCCGCTGGGCGGCCCGACAGGTGCCAACCTATCCCAGTGTGGTGCTTTATGCCGAGGTTGACAAAGCGGTGATTCCTTTGGACACCCAGCCGGTGGAAATGCTGGTGGGCAACCCCGATCGCCTCGATGAAAGTGAGGTCACCGTCTATATTTCCAGCCTTGATGATAAAACCCTCTGTGATCCGGACAGCCATGTGGTGCTGGCCATTGGCCCCAGTTTTAAAGACTGGGAAGCGGCCAATGAGGGGGCCTATCAGGAGTGCAAAGAGCAGGAAAAAGTGAGGCTGATGGGGGTGCTGGAAGAACGCTTCCCGGGCTTTAAAAAGAGCATCCGCTTCGCCGAGCTGGCTAGCCCCCGGACGATTGCCTATTATACCAATAAAAACGGTGGCGCGGTAGCAGGCCCCAAACAGATGCTGGGGCAGCACATGTTTATGCGGCTTCACACCCGGACCGAATGGGACAATCTGTTCTGTTGTGGTGAATCCACGGTGATGGGGACCGGTACCCCCACCGTAACCACCTCGGGGATTGCCGCCGCCAATGCGGTGCTCAAGAAAAGGGGATTGTTACCCTATGTGTATCAACCGGAGCGCAAGCAGATGGTGCGAATTCTTAAGCGGCCGGTGACCGCTGAAAAACTTTATGCCGATGTTCCCACAGAAATTCGAACCCTGATGCAAAAAGCCGCCCGCTGTGAATATTGTGAGCATCCCTATTGTGGACTGGGAATGCCAGCGCACCTGAGGAATCTGGATATCCGGGGAATCATGCGTCGGGTGGCAGTGGGAAATCTGGTTGGGGCCGGGAAACGGCTGGCGGCTTATTGCCAGGAACACCGGCTGCAAATTGATTGTGAAAGTCTGGAGCTGTCGCAGTGCGAATGCCAGTGTATTTTAAACACCAGAACCGGTCAGCCGGTGGAAATTCAGGCGGTGATCGACCAGCTTCAGGCGCTTTTGAGGCAGAACCAATGACCGGGGCATATGATATGATTGTTGTCGGCGCCGGGATCGCTGGTTTAACCAGCGCTGCCTATGCCGCCAAAGCGGGCTATCGCACCCTGCTTTGTGAGAAAAGCCAACAAGTTGGTGGCCTGGTGGGGAGCTTTATGCGCCAGGGCTTTACCTTTGATGCCGGAATCCGGGCCTTTGAAAACTCCGGAATCGTTTTTCCAATGCTTAGGCAGCTGGGGATTGAGCTGGCGTTTGTTAAGAACCCGGTGGTGATTGGCATTGAAGATGCTCAGATGACCTTGGATGGAGCTAATAGTCTGGCTGCTTATGCCGCCATGCTAAGTGCCAAATTTCCCGATAACCAAGCTGATATTGCGGCCATAATTGACGAAATCCGCAAGGTGACCGGGTACATGGACGTGCTTTACGGCATTGAAAACCCGTTGTTTATGGATCTGACCAGGGATAAAGACTATCTTTTTAAAACCCTGCTGCCGTGGTTGCTTAAATATCAGGTCAACATCCGCAAAGCCCAGCGTCTTAATGAACCGGTTGTCACCTATCTGCGTCGTTTTACCAAAAATCAGGCCTTGATTGATGTGATTATCCAGCATTTTTTTGATAAGATGCCGACATTTTTTGCGCTCAGCTATTTTGGTCTTTACAGCGATTACAGCTATCCCATTGGCGGCACCGGACACCTGGTTAACGCCATGGGAGATTATATTGTGGCCCATCAGGGCGAGCTGGCGCTGGGCACTGAGATCAGTCAGATCGATTTAAATGCCCGAGAAGTGATCACCCGGGATGGCCGCTGCTTTGGCTATTGCGAGCTGATCTGGTGTGCCGATATGCAGGCCCTATACCGGGCTGTTGATGATACACAATCGGCACCGCTGGGCCAGCGGGTTCGAAAACAGCAACAAAAAATCCGTCTAAACCGTGGCGGTGATTCGATTTTGACCGTCTATCTGGGGGTTGATCTGGCACCGTCTTATTTTGCTGCCCGCTGTGGCCCCCATTGCTTTTACACCCCCAGCAAGGCGGGGTTGTCGGCCATTGAGGCCGAACCCTGGGCAGCGGTGCTGGCCGATCCGGCCCGGTCGACGGCGGATCGGAAGCGGGCCATGAAAGCCTGGATTCGGGACTATCTGGCGTTGACCACCTATGAGATTTCCTGCCCGGCACTGCGGGATCCGGCTCTGGCCACGGCCGGAAAAACCGGAGTGATTGTCAGCACCCTGATGGATTATCGGCTGGTTAAAGCGATTGACGACGCTGGCTGGTATGCGGACTTTAAAGACTTATGCGTAGAGCAGATTCAGGCGGTGCTGGAAAAAAGCCTCTTTCCTGATTTGTCCGGGCAGGTTGAGCTGAGCTTTTGTTCCACCCCGTTAACGCTTGAGCGGCGCACTGGCAATTCCGGTGGTGCCATCACTGGCTGGGCTTTTCGTGACGATGCAACCGCCGGGAAATTGCCAGCGGTCAGTGTTTTTCGCAAAATTGCCAAATCCACCCAGACCCCGCTGCCCCATGTTTTTCAGGCCGGGCAATGGACCTTTAGCCCCTCGGGACTACCGGTATCGATCCTGACGGGCAAGCTGGCGGCTGATGCGGTAATCAGGCAACTGGCAAAAAAGTCCCGGGCGGGAGATTCCAGGGATGATCAGGAGGCCCACCGATGATTCTGGTAACTGCGACGCTGCTACTGGGACTGGTCGCCAGCTGGCTGCTCTTTAACCGCTTTCCTGGTCTGGAGCAAGGGGACACACAGGAATCGGGCAACCAAAATCCGCAGCTGTCAATTATTATTCCGGCCCGCAATGAAGAAAAAAATCTGGCGCTGTTGCTGGCTGATTTAAAGAATCAGACCTGTGCGATTCACGAAATAATCTGCGTTGATGACGGTTCCACCGATTACACCGCCAGTATTGCCAGGGACTATCGGGCTACCCTAATCACTGCGGCACCAAAGCCGGACGGCTGGCTGGGCAAGGCTTGGGCCTGTCACCAGGGTTGGGAAGCTGCCAGTGGCGAGCTGCTTTTATTTCTTGATGCCGATGTACGGTTGAGACCGAATGGTCTTGGCAAACTGTTAAGGGCCCGTCAAAAAACCGGGATGTTGGTTTCGGTGATGCCCTATCATCGGATTTTAAAAAGCTGGGAGGCGCTGTCGCTGTTTTTTAATTGCCTGCAGATGGGGGCCAATGGTTTGGGTTTGCCGCCAGGCTTTAAAAGCAGCGGTGGGATTGGTCTCTATGGCCCGGTGATTTTGATTGACCGGTGCGACTATCAGGCCGTCGGCGGTTATGCCGCCATTAAAACCAGTATTGTTGACGATGTCGCTCTGGGCGAAAAACTTAAGGAAAAAGACATTCCCTTTGCCCTGTTTCTGGGAGATCAGGACGTTGCCTATCGGATGTATGGCGGAGGACTAGGGGATTTGATTGATGGCTGGACCAAAAATCAGGCCGCCGGGGTAGCCAACACACCATTGTTTTTGATCGTTCTGGTTTTTTTCTGGATCACTGCGGTTGCTTCGGCACCACTTTATCTGGTTCTTAATCTGGTCTGGCAGCAGTGGTTGTGGAGTACTATAATGGCGGCCTGCTATGGCATCTGGGTGCTGGAGCTTACCCGCATTGCCCGGCAGATTGGCAGCTTTTCGGTGATTGGCATCGCTTGTTATCCGCTGTTGTTGCTTTTTTATCTGGTGATCTTTTTACGGTCGCTGGTGAAAAAAATAATGGGTCGCCCGGTGATCTGGAAAGACCGGGAAATTCGCCAGCAAAAATAGCATTGGAGCATTTCCCAATTACCTGAAATGTGAGTACAAAGAGAGGAGAAGCGCATGCAACTGATATTTTTGTCCCAGAGCCAGGCAATTCTACTGTGTTTTATTGTCTGGCCGGTGTTGATGGTCGCTGCTGCCCTGCTCTGCACCCGCCTGCCGGAGCGTTTTTTCGATTACTCGAGCTGGTTTTACCGGGCCCATCGCTGGGAAAAAGATGGGGCGATTTATCAAAAGTGGTTGAGGGTGCGGCACTGGAAAAAATACCTGCCCGATGGCGGGTCGCTGGTCAAGGGCGGTTTTGAAAAGAAGAAGCTGGCCAGTTTTGACAAAGAGCATCTCGACAGATACCTGCGGGAATCCTGTCGGGCGGAAATGATCCACTGGCTGGCGATTCTGCCTTTCTGGGTGTTCGGCTTTTTTACCCCGCCGATCGTCATTGTCTATATGCTGCTCTTCGCCCTGGCTGTCAATCTACCCTGTGTGATTGCCCAGCGCTATAATCGGCCCCGGATTGTCCGGATTGTGGTGCGGCGGGAAAACCAATGCGATCAAACGAAATAGTGGATGGGCTGTGGTTGACAATCAGGCCCAGAATCGGTTAGAATCGTGACAGCTATTCATTTAAAGACGAATCAGAAGCTGGGAATACGATATGAAAGGCAGGCGCAATGGAGCTGCAATATTATTTTGCCGATGATTTTTCGGCGTTTGAAGATTATTTCGCCGGGATTAAAAAAACGGTTCGACGCTACCTTAAAAACGAGCCGGTTAACGGCTTTGGCGAACCCCTCGATGAGATGTACTACATTACCTCCGGAACCATGTCGGGCTCCTTTATTCATGAATCCGGGAACGTCAAGACGTCATCGTTTTATGGTAAGGGTTATCTGGCGCCGCTGTATTTTCCGGGCGAGATTGAGATGATGCGGTCTTTTGCCTTTACGGCAGTCACCGATCTGGAAGTGTTTGTCTTTAATCGGATCGGCTTTGAGCGGTATGTTAATTCCAATCCGGATCTGAATATGGCGATGTATCGGGCTTATATCAAACTGGTCTCGCTCAATGGCCAGGAACTGGCCAACCAGTTATTTTCCACCGGCATGGAGAAGATCTGTAATTTTTTTTATATCTATTTAAAAAACACCAATGAGCATGATCAGCGGATTCCCTTTTCCCAGCAGGCGATTGCCGAATTCGTGGGACTCAACCGGGCCAATGTGGCCAAGTATTTAAAGATTCTCCGGGAGGAGCAGATCATTGATACCCGGCGAAACCAGATTTTTATTATAAACATGGAAAAATTGCGACAATTTTGCTCACAAACCATTTAGATAATCTTAAAAATATAAAAATTTACAAAAAAACCGCCCTTATGTCTTTTGCGAGACAGAAGGGCGGTTTAGATTTTGCTATGATGTCGATAGAGCTGTAAACCTTTAACGGTCAATCAGAAAAAATTACTTTTGCTTAAAAAAGCAGAAGGTAATGAGTAAACAGCAGCCGATTGGCCGTTTTATGAGGCGTCTGGTCATTTTAAATAAATTTACATGGAGGAACAAAATGAGTGATGTTTTAGCCTTGCAACAAAAACGCAGTCAACTGTACCGTGATTTCTATGCCAATACCATTCCCGAGCGGATGCCGATTGGGATCACCCTGCCCCAGCATCTGGTGGCCGAATATGGGGGTCAGAATCTGTTTGATTTTCAGTTTAACTATGCGCTTTTGGCCGATCCGGCCCGCGACCTGTGCAAAAAAATCTATTCGGATTCCTGTCCGGTGGCTCCGGCTAATTTTTTGCTGTCCCGGACGCCGTCGATGTATCAGCTCTATGGTTCCCAGTCCTTTGTGATGGGTAATGGCGGTTTTGTCCAACATCCGGAGGTGGTCGGGATGCTGGCTGATGAATACCCCCAGTTGATTGACAACCCCTTTGATTTTCTGGTTGAGACGGTGATTCCCAGACAGCATAAAAACCTCGATCCCAAGAATCCCCTGATCATGGCAACTGCCATTCAGATGGGCAAGCAGGCGCTTACAAATGACGAAATGGCCTTTCTGCCGACATTTTTTGAACTGATCCAGACTCATGGCTATTATCCCGGCAGTCCGCTTGGCTCCTTTAATTTTACCGAAGCCCCACTGGATTTTATTGCTGATCAGCTGCGCAGTTTTTCCGGCATCAGCATGGATGTCCGCCGACATAGAACTCAGCTTCAGGAAGCGGCTGACGCCGTGATGCCATTGCTCTTTCATTGGGGTCTGCCGGGGAATATTAATCCCCAGGGCTCGGTCTTTATTCCGCTTCACATGCCGACCTTTATGCGGGAAAAGGATTTTGTGGAAATCTACCTGCCGTCCTATCAAACGATGCTTAAGCAGTTTGCGGCGGTGGGGGCCCGTCCCAATATGTTCTGCGAACACGACTGGAGCCGTTATCTGGATATTCTAGAGTCAGAAATTCCGGCGGGTTGCCAGCTGGCTTTTGAATATGGAGATCCCCAGACCATTAAAGATAAGCTGGGTAAAAAATTCCTGCTGACTGGCTTATTCCCCAGTGCCGCATTAAAGACCGATACCCCGGCCCAGATTGTTGACCGGGCCAAGGCGTTTCTGGATATCATGCTGCCTGGCGGCGGTTATATTTTTGGTTTTGATAAAAACCCACTGACCTTAAAGGAAGTAAACCTCGACACCCTGGCGGCGCTGACCGAATTTATCCGGGATTACGCAACCTATAAAAACCCCGGGGATACTTTTGGTACACCGCTTAACAGTGAAGGTTTTGTTTTTGATGAAAACCAGGTACCAAAGCCGCAGTCACGATACCTGTTTGATTGGGACAGCTTTAAACAAAAATATCCGCTGACCCCGGATTTTGCCCGGGCCAATTTTGAACGGTTTAGCAAGGAAACCTTTGATTTTTACATGAATCTGCTGATATAATGGAGAAAACAGACAAAAAGGAGAAATGCAGTGATTATTATCGGAGAAAAAATTAACGGGAGCATTCCGGTGGTGAAGGCAGCCATCGAAAAACGGGATGCCGCTTTTATCGCTGATCGGGCCATCAAGCAGGCCGAAGCGGGAGCGGATTTTATTGATATATGTGCCAGCACTGCGCCGGAAGAGGAGATCGAAACGCTACAGTGGCTGATAGCGGTGGTGCAGGATGCCGTGGACACGCCGCTGTGTATTGACAGCCCCAATCCCCGGGCCATTGAAGCCGTCTTTAAAGATGCCAACAAACCGGGGATGATCAATTCGATTTCCGAAGAAGGAGACAAGTGCGAGATCCTGTTGCCTTTGCTGGCCGGAAATAGTTGGGAAGTGGTTGGCTTAACCTGTGACAACAAGGGAATTCCCTGTGATCTGGAAACCAAGCTGGCAATCACCGGCCGGATGGTGGAAAAGGCTGATAAACTGGGGATCACCCCGGATCGGATTCATATTGATCCCTGCGTGATGGCCCTGTCCACCGATAACAATGCCCTGGTCAACCTGGGCAACGAAATCCGGGCTATCAAGGCACTCTATCCGACTATCCACGTCACCGGGGCGATCAGTAATATTTCCTTTGGTTTACCGGTACGACCGCTGCTGAATAAAACGGCCATGGCCTTTGCCATGGAAGCGGGGATGGATTCGGCGGTGCTGGATCCGACAAATCGGGAAATGATGGGCACCATCTTCGCCACCTATGCCCTGATGGGACAGGATAAGCACTGTCGCAAATACAGCAAAGCCTATCGGGCCGGGATCATCGGGCCGGTGGGGCAATAAATAAACAATACCGGGTCGTGGCGAAGCGCCGCAATCCGGTATTTTTTTAACCTGACGATCAGCAAGCGGATTAAATTTATTGGATAAATGACTTAAAGTGTTATATAATAACCTTAATTTAAACTCGGCGGAAAACCTGTAATCGCAAAATGAGTGAGCTTTATTATCGTAACAGGGCTCGTGGCTCGTCGGTTAAAAAAAGAAACCGTCAAGCGCTGAAATTTTGCTGTTGATGGCAGAAGTCTCGGGGATTTCCGCAAGCTTTGAAAGGAGTTCTTATGCAAACCAGGGAAATAAAAAAACTACTTGCGATTCTTTGTATCGTCATCGTCGTTGCCGGGATTCTTGCCTATTTTGACCGGCCACCGACCCAATCGGAGGCAACCAACGATTTTAGTGATCTCAGCTGGACAGCAGCCTTTGAAGCGCTACACGAAACCCTCGCGCAGGAATATGCCTTCACAGAATGGAAGGGAATTGATTGGGATTCCCTTCATGCCACCTATGCACCCCAGATTGCCGCCGCCCAAAGCAGTCAGGATTTTAAAGGCTACTATTTGACGCTGCGGGCTTATCTCAATGAAATACCCGATGGCCATGTCCGGGTCAACAATCTTAAAGAAATTGATGATTTGTTTATTGGTGGCGGCTATGGGCTAGCACTTGCAAACAGCAGTGATCATAACATCATCATCAGTTGGGTTGATCCTGCGTCGCAGGCCTTTGCAGCCGGGCTGCGACCCGGTACAGAAGTGGTTTCCTGGAATGGTCAGCCGATCCGGACGGCGCTGGATCAAACCGAAACGCTGCTTTGTGGAACATCGGCCACCACCGAATATCTGAATCTGAAAAAGCTGGCCTATCTGGTTCGGGCTCCGATTGGCCAGCCGGTTGAGATCGGCTATCTGGGGGCTGATGAGGTAACCCTGGCAACGTTGGTTGCTTTTGATGATGGGGGCCAATCGCTTCGCAAAAACTATCCGGATGCAGTGGTTTCCAATAAACTTAGGGATATGTTTGTCGGGGTCGATAACCCGGATCCGGTGCCAACGGCGATGGTGGAAAGCCAAACGGTGGCTGATACGATCACTTATGTAAAAATTCAGGGAGAACTCGATGCTGATCTTCAGGAAACCGGAAAAACGCAGTCAACCCTGGAGCTGCTTCGTGATGCCATTGCTTCTGCCAAACAAAATGGCAGTCAGGGGCTGATTATCGATCTTAGGAATAATATTGGCGGACTGGATCAGATGGCGGTGGATATGCTGGGATTTTTTTATGATCAGCCAGCCTTTTATGAATACCAGAATCTCTATAATCCGGCAACAGGGGCATTTGAAATTCAAGAAAATGAAGACGGCAGTGTTGGTCTGACCATTGCGCCGACCCAACCGCATTATGGGGGAGCGGTGATTGTCCTGATCAATCCCAAGTGCGTCAGTTCCGGAGAAGGGCTGGCGATGGGGCTTCAGAAACTGCCCAATGTCAGAACGCTGGGTTTTTATGGCACCAATGGATCATTTGGCCTGGCTGGCGCTGAAGCCTTGATGCCCGGTTCACTGACGGTCCACTGGCCGTCGGGACAGTCGCTGGACGAACAGAAAAACATCCAGCTGGACAGTCGTAATGGCAGTGGCGGGGTTCGGCCGGATCTGGTCATCCCCATGACGGCGGAAAATGCCATCCGGATTGCCAATGGGGAAGATGTCGAGTTGGCTGAGGCCATCCAGCTACTGCAAAACTAAGACTACTATTTGTGGTCTGAGCTGATGGTCGCTTAAAACGTTGGGTCTAGCCCAACTGCACCTGGTTGCGACCGGCCTTCTTGGCGGCGTACATGGCGTCATCGGCCCGGGCAAGCAGGTCAATTAGGGTGCCCCGGCCCTGATAAACCGCCACCCCCAGACTGGCAGTGATGTGGGTCGGATTGGTAAAGGGGTGTCTGGCAATCTTTAACCGGATTTTTTCACCAAAAAGCAGGGCTCCGGTGGCATCGGTATCGGGCAGAATAAAAACGAATTCTTCGCCGCCCCAGCGCCCGACCCGATCCGTCTGGCGGATGTTGTCAAGCAGTACCGTCGACAACTCATTGAGGATCAGATCCCCGGCCTGATGGCCAAAACGATCATTGACCCACTTGAAATGATCGACATCCAGAAAGATGACGGCAAAGGTCGAATCCGTGCGGTTGGCCCGTTTATACTCATCCTCCAGCAGATCCTCGATCCGGGAACGATTGTAAAGCTGGGTCAGTTTGTCGGTTTGTGAAAGCCGGATGATTTCCTCCCGCAGCCGCACCTGCTCGGTGATATCCCGGGATACGCCCAGCAATCCTTTTAGCTGATCATGATCATCATAAACCCCGGTTAGAACCGTGTCGGTCCAGAAGGCCTGACCATTTTTGGTATATTGCATCTGTTCAAAACGAACCGAATCAAAGCGTTGGCCCCGGGCAATTGTCTGTCTGACCAGGGCCATGGTGCGTTCCATGACCTTTAAGGTTTCCGGCAAAAAATAGTTGATTTCAAGAAAATGATGGGTGACCTCGTCCACCGTGTAGCCGGTCATCCGCTCCACCGAAGGGCTGATATAGGTAAATTCACCATCGAGGTTGACGGTGCTGATAATATCGCTGGCGTTTTCAATCAGCAGCCGATGATGTTCTTCACTTTCCTTAAGCTTTTTCTTGAGGGCGATCAACTCATCCAGATCACAGATGTCGCCGGTATCCGTTTTTTGGGCCTCACTAACAAATGCCTGGATGTGTCCAAGCTTCCCAATCAGCAAAAGAAAATCGGGGTCATCGGCGTAACCGGCTGGCAGTGGTGGCTTTTTTCCATCCAGCAGGGCATTGAGATAAGCAATCAGGGCGTGGGTATCTTCCATAATAGTCTCCTTTATCGTCAGGGGAATTGCCAAAATAAAAACGCGGTGGCTGGCATTGATGTCAGTAGCTTTATACCCAATCGCCAAGTGAACATGCAAGGACTGGCACTTAAACTGGGGTTTGGCTTGAAAGGTAATGATAGCACATCCCGATAGAAAAAGCAGAATAAAAATTTGTCGGGCGTTTAAATAGTCGTTGTTATTTAGCCTGCTTGGGACTAGAATAAGATAAACGCATAAAGGAGGAGAAGGATGAAGGTAATTGTTTTTTTAGCACCAGGATTTGAGGAAGTGGAGGCGTTAACGGTTGTCGATTATTTGCGCCGCATCAGCTCGCTAAACGTTGAGATGATCAGCATTGCTGAGGGGCTGATGGTGACGGGCAGCCATCAGATTGAAGTCAGGGCCGACCGCCATATTGATGAGCTGAGTGACCTTGACAGTTATGAGGCCGTCGTGATTCCCGGCGGAATGCCCGGGGCGGCCAACTTAAGAGATGACCCGCGGGTGATTGGCGTGGTCAGAGCGATGGATGAGGCCGGGAAAGTAGTGGCCGCCATCTGTGCCGGGCCGATTGTGTTGGCCCAGGCGGGGATCATCACTGGGAAAAAAGTGACCTCCTATCCCGGCTTTGAAGATGCGTTTCCGGATTCTAGCTACCAGCAGGCGGCGGTGGTACGGGACGGCCGCATCATTACGTCCCGGGGGCCGGGAAAAGCAGTGGACTTTGCCCTGGAACTGGTAACGGTTCTAGCTGGGGCGGAAGCGGCCGAAACCTTGCGTAAAAATATTCTCTATGACCGGAAGTAAAAACCCAACGTCGGATTAACTGACCGCCTTAAAAATAACTTAAAAGGCTTTACAGAAGTATTGACAGATAAAGAAAAAGATGGTATAAAATAACCATAGTTAGCACTCACTAAGTGAGAGTGCTAACAAAATACAATGTAAAGGAGTAGTTATGATGACAGCACTGATTCCGTTTAACAGAAAAAGAAATGATTTGATGAATACCGGTTTTAATGATTTCCAGAATATGCTTGACGACTTTTTTGCAGAAGGTTGGCCGATGCGAAGAAGCTTAGCGGGTGACACCTTTAAAATTGACCTCCAGGACAATGAAAAAGAGTATATTGTTGAGGCCGAGCTCCCCGGCTTCCAGAAAAATGAAATCAGTCTATCCCTGGAAGAGGGTCGACTTCAGATAGCCGTCAAGAAGGAAGAAACAAAAGAAGAAACGGATAAAAACTATGTTCATCGGGAACGAAAATTCACGGCCATGACCCGCAACGTCTTTCTGGCCGATGCGGCCTCGGACGACATCAAAGCCAAGCTGACTGATGGGGTTCTGACCATCACGGTGCCCAAGCAGGCCAAGCCGGAGTTGACCAAACAAATTGAAATTGAATAAAGCAAGAAACGCCCTATTTGCAGCAGATAGCCCGCAAATAGGGCGTTTTTAAAGTTTTTATTTATTAGTATTTCGGATATAGGCGGTATTCTTACCAGCCCCAGTTTTAATAATATATCCTTCTTTTAATAAAGATGCCAACGCAACCTCAACTGTTGATGTACTAATATCGGGGCATTTTTCTAAAATTACTCGCTTTGACAGCTTTTGAAGGGTGTCATCAAATAGTTTTCTTATCCGTTCTTGTTTGGTTAGGCTTCGATCCTGAAACAATTCAACACGGGTCGAAAACTCTTTGTAAGCCCTCAAGATGACTTCAAGGTAATACTTAACAAAGGTAAAATAGCGGTTGTTTTCTTCCTGCCATCCAATTGAGCTGTCATATAACACCTCATAATAGGTTTCTTTGGTATTTTCGATAATCATTTCAATACTCAAATATTTCCCGACAATATATCCGGAGCGATATAAGATCAGTAAGGTCAGCAACCGGCTCAATCGCCCGTTTCCATCATTAAAAGGGTGGATGCAAAGAAAATCCAGTACAAACATTGGAATTAACAGCAACGGATCATACTTATCAGCGTTCACTGCTTCAATAAAAGTCGTCGTTAAACGATCGACTGCGTCAGGTGTTTCAAATGCAGAAAGCGGTTGAAATCTTACCTTACGTTTCCCGCTTGCATCGGTTTCAGCAATAATGTTATCTGAATTTTTAAATTTTCCACCACTTAAAGACGGACTGAAGTGATATAAGTCTCGATGTAATTGTAAGATAACATTTGTGTTTGGGGTAATGTGATCGTAGTTTTCGTGAATCAAACTTAACACTTCCCGATAACCGGCAATTTCACGCTCTGATCGGTTTTGTGGCTCAGCCTTTAGTTTTACCAGCGCATCCAAACGTTCATCGGATGTAAAAATACCTTCGATTCGGTTTGAAGCACCAGTACTTTGAATCTTTGCAATTTCCAGCATGGACTCAAGGATATCGGGCTTCGCTTCAATGAACAACTCCTGCTTTCCCTTATATTCATGAATTGCCGAGATTAAGTTCATTAACTCATAATGCATTAACTCATCAGGGAGTTTTGTATAATCAAACTTACGCATTTTCGATTCCTTTCTGCCTAATAGATTCTCTTTCTGCACAATATTATCAACTAATTGTGCAGAAGTCAATCCTCTTAGGTAGAATAATCGAAACGAGCATTAACATATTGATTTATAAGTTAGGCACGTGGGCAAGAAACGCCCTATTTGCAGCAGATAGCCCGCAAATAGGGCGTTTTTATTGGTGTGATTCTAACCACTAAGGTTGACAAGAATGGTTAGAATCGGTTAGAATGGTGGCAAGAATAAAAGGGGAGTTGATGAGAGAATGCTAATTGAGAGCGAAACAACTGAATTTAAACAAAGCTATGTTGACGAGATAAAAAAAACAATCGTCGCATTTGCCAATACCAATGGTGGTATTTTGTATCTCGGGATTAACGACGACGGCTCCATCACAGGGGTAATAGATGCTGATGAAATCATGTTAAAAGCATCAAATGCTATTCGAGATGCCATCAAGCCAGACGTCACCATATTTGTCAAAACCGAACTGGTGGTCATGGAAGATAAACCCATCGTCAAGATCACGGTTCAAAAGGGAACGGCTTGTCCTTATTATTTATCGGGTAAAGGAATCCGTCCGGAAGGTGTTTATGTCAGACTAGGTGCTTCATCCGTTCCGGCAACAGAAACGGCGATCATTAAAATGATAAAAGAAACCGATGGCGAGCGCTTTGAGACGGCCCGTTCCCTCAATCAGGATTTGACTTTTAAGGAGGCTGCCAAAGAATTTGAAAAGCGGAGCGTACCCTTTGGCGAAAATCAGTTCAAGAGCTTGAAAATGATGAGTGCCGATGGCATCTTCACTAACTTGGGAATGCTTCTGTCGGATCAGTGCAGTCACACAATTAAAATGGCCGTTTTTCAGGGGACTGATAAATCAGTGTTTAGAGATCGGCGGGAACTCACCGGTTCGCTGCTTAAACAACTAAACGATGCCTATGATTTTATTGATCTCTATAATGGAACCCGCGCCGAAATTGTTGGTTTGTATCGCTCCGATAAACGAAATTTTCCACCGGAAGCCGTTCGGGAAGCTTTACTCAATGCCCTGGTTCATCGGGATTACGGATACAGTGCCGGCACCCTGATCAGCATTTTTGATGATCATCTGGAGTTTGTCTCGGTGGGCGGATTGGTTCGGGGAATCACTTTTGAAGACATGATGTTGGGGATTTCAATGACCCGGAACGAAAATCTGGCCAGTATCTTTTATCGTCTGGCGCTGATTGAAGCTTATGGGACGGGGGTACCAAAAATTCTTAAAGCTTATCAAGGGGAACGGATTCAACCCAAAATTGAAGTGACCGAAAACGCCTTCAAAATAACCCTGCCCAATCGCAATGAAATGCCCGGGAATGAAACGATGATGGGGATCGAAGCTGAAATTCTGACGCTTTTAAGAAAACAACCCGAGCTCACCCGGCGTGAGGTTGAAACCACCCTGGAGCTGAGCCAAACAGCTGCAGGCCGGTACCTGAAAAAGCTGGTCACAAACGGCCTGCTGGAAGCCGTAGGCAAGGGCAAAAATACCCGTTATCGGTTGCGAAAGCCAAGTTAAGCAGCTACACCACAAAAAAACGATCAGGCCAATGCCAGCAGGGAATCTTAAAGCTTAGGCGTGTCTGTCACCCGGCCGAGTTTTCTTGACTTTTTATCCCCAATAAAATACAATATTAAGTACAGAATAAAGTCCTTAAGGAGGAAAGATCATGTTAGCCATCAATTATACCACCATGAGAAACAAGATGAAATCTTATTTTGACAAGGTAACCGATGACTGTGAAACCATCATTGTCACCCGAAAAGGCGAAAAAAATGTCGTTCTGATCAGTCTTGATGAATATAATAATTTAATTGAAAATGCTTATATTACCAGTAATAAAGCCTATTATGATCGTCTGATCGAAAGTAAAGAGCAAATTGAACAGGGGAAAACGATCGAATTAAAAGCGTGTGACATGAACGATGAATAAATTGTTTTCAGAGAATGCCTGGGAGGAGTATCTGTACTGGCACAATCAAGATAAAAAGATCCTCAAAAAAATTCATGAACTGATTCGGGATATTGAGCGCAATGGCTACACCGGCATTGGGAAACCCGAAGCCCTCCGGCACGAGCTCTCCGGCTATTGGAGCCGAAGAATCTCGGAAAGCGAGCGACTCATTTACAAAATCCAGGGTGATACCATTTATATCATCGGTTGCAAGAGTCATTATGGGGATCGTTAAGGGTAAAGCAGCTACACAAGGAAATAAACGATCAACCAATACCAGAATAAAAGTCGCATCAGAAACATCACCAAAACAGTGATTTGTTATGATTATTGAAGAAATAAATAATTTTCTTTTGAAAGGGTGTAAATATGACAGATATCGAGAAGCGTGCAGCAGCGAAAAAATTTGCCGAAATTTGGAAAGATCAGGGTTACGAAAAAGGCCAGAGCCAACCGTTCTGGATCTCCTTGCTCCGAGATGTTATGGGGGTCAAAAATCCGGAACAGTTTATCATTTTTGAAGACCAGGTGGTGCTGGACCATACCAGTTTCATCGATGGGATCATTCCCGAAACCCATGTGTTAATTGAGCAAAAAGGCATTAATAAAGATTTGCGCAAGGCCATCAAACAATCCGACGGCACCATGCTCAGTCCCTTTCAGCAGGCTAAACGCTACTCGGCCGACCTGCCTTATTCCAAACGGCCACGCTGGATTGTCACCTGTAATTTCAAAGCCTTTCTGATCTATTTCAATCACACAAGGTGAAACCGCGACGGCTTTATGGTCAAAACTGGATTGTAAAATAAATTTTGCCTATCGCACTTTTAACAGGGCGATCCGGCTGTCGCTGAGATGATGACTGAATGCTAAAAATAAGTGATTCGGGCTGGAAACCAATTGCCAAAGTCAGCAGTTATAACTAATACGTAACCTCTGATCTAAGGGCATACCAGCATTATAAAAAAAGCTAACCCAGTACCGATAATTGTTATATCATGTTGTGCGCATACAACAGATTAACAATTGGTCGGTACGGTATGCTTATCAACACCCCGGAAACGCCCACGGGCGTTTCTTTACTATTTTTTGCGTTAACCACGCCGCCATCAACCGTTAACCCCATTTATCAAGCATCTGTCCCCCCAGCCGGTTGAGATAAGTGTTCAACTGCGCAATTTGAGTTAAGAATTCATGGCAAGAAACAGAAATACTTTCAGTAAGATATTAATTATTGCATGATTAAAAACAAATTAGACTTGAATTTACTTAACACTCATAATGTTGGTATCAATAATAATCGACCGATTTGTCGCCAAGCGCAACGGTCGCAACCAGGTGGTCTGTTACGAGGCCCTGGATCAGGACACCCTCGATTTGGACGAGTACAACCGCTGCGCCGACGCTTAAATGAGTAGGAGCCACCTTAGCTAAACAGTTTTTCTTGACAGACTTGTCCAGATGGGGTTAAATAATCAGTAACTAAGAAAACAAGGAGGCTTGACATGGGAAGAATCTCAGGTAAACCACTATCACCACCAACCGTCTCATCGCAGAAGTAGCGTTGAGACGATCAAAAGACCATGTTCTCCAATGGCTGATTCTGCGATTGCTATAATTATTGGTGTTAGCATCATAAATCTTTGCATAAGTATTTATAGAAAGCGAGAACAGTCGTGAAATCAAAATTAATGTTTATTCTGGCGATGGTCATCTTCGGAACCATCGGCATTTTTGTGCGGTTTATCAATCTGGAATCCAGTGAAATCGCCATGCTCAGAGGACTGATTGGCAGTCTTTTTCTATTGCTGATCAGCCTTATCCGGCGTGAAAAAATGGCACTTTCCAGCGTCCGTGAAAACCTCTTGCCCTTGGTGTTTTCAGGCGCTGTCCTGGCTGGCAATTGGATCTTTTTGTTTGAAGCGATCAAGCATACCACCATTGCCAATGCCACCTTGAGTTATTACATGGCACCCGTCTTTGTCATCGGTCTGTCACCATTGGTGCTGAAGGAAAAGATCATCCCCCGCAAGGTTGTTTGTCTGGGGGCGGCCCTGGTCGGGATGTTGCTGATCTTAAAAGGCAGCAGCCAGAGCGGCGCAGCAGGTAATGATCTGCTGGGCATTGCCTGGGGGATTGCCGCGGCGGCCTGTTATGCCAGCCTGATGCTGACCAATAAGTTTATTAAAAAGATGAACGGCATGGCCACCACCTTGCTGCAGCTGGCCATCGCCACGGTGGTGTTATTTTGCTATGTGAGTCTAAACGGCGGCATCGCTTTTTCCGGCCTCACCGCGGTGTCGGTGACCGCCGTGCTGGCGTTGGGCCTGGTGCATACCGGGCTGGGCTTTTTTCTCTTCTTTACCGGCATGAAAGGGCTTAATGGTCAGAGCATCGCCACCCTCAGTTATATCGACCCGATCACCGCGCTACTGGCGTCATTTTTGGTTTTTGGCGAAGCCATGAATGGGGTCCAGATGCTGGGAGCCGCGCTGCTACTGGGGGCCACCTTCCTGGGCGAACATAAAACCGCCAAGCCGCCGGAACTAGTCGGCGACGAGCAGATGTAGTTAACAATTAATCTTTTACCAGAAACGTCATTCAGTTTAGTGAATGGCGTTTTTTTATGGGGCGGGGTGGTTTTGCTAAAACCTTACTGATAGCGGATGGCTTTCTGGTGGCAGCTTTGCTGACACTTCAGGCAAACCAGGCAGTGGTGTTTGACAATCTGATGTTTAGATTGCTTTTTTATCGCTCCTGCCGGACAGGCTTTTTGACAGGCTCCACAGTTGTTGCATTTTTCCGGGTCGATGACCATGGCATGGCGGGCTTTCATTCCACTGAGACTTAAGATCGTCCCATAGGGACATAAAAAACGATGCCACAGCTCCGCCGGAAAGAAAAGAGTGAGGATCACACCGCCAGCAAAGAGCAGCGGCAGAATCGGCAGTTTTTGGCCAGTCACGATCACAAAGATAAAGACCAGCAAAAATAGCAACAGGATCACCAGGGGCAGCCAGGGTTTTGACAGCCAGCGGGGAATTTTAAAGCTCTTGATATGGGCTTTCTGTTTCACAAAGGTGATCCCTTCCATCACCGTGTTAATAGGACAGATCCAGCCACAGTAAAGGCGGCTCCAGAACAGCGAAACCAGCAGCCCCAGCCCAAAAACGCCCATCCACAGCTGAATCTTAGCAGTCGCCAGCAGGGCCAGGAACAGGCCTAGAAAAGTTAGCTGGATGACCCGGCGCCAGACGGTTGTCATTGCTGGTCCGGCTGATAAAAGGCCGGGCTGGGGGCTTTGATCACAAAAATTTCCAGAATTTCGGGATCTCGGTTATTGACATTCATTTTGACGTGGTAGGGAATATTGATGATCGCTCCGGCTTCGTAGCGGTGCGCTTCCTGGTCAGCCAGTTGTAGAGTAAGTGTCCCTTTAATGACAATCATATAGACATTGGAATTGGAAAAGTGTTCTTTTAAACCTTCGCCTTCCGGGAAAATCATGTGATTGATCATCACCGGCTGGTCATCGATAATTTTTTCGATCCGTTTTTCGCTGCCACGGGTAAATGCATAAATTTTTTCTAACATGATAATATCTCCTTTTACTTCAAGATATAATCGAGTATAATCGAAAAATAAAAGAAAAGGTGTTACTATGGTAACACAAGGGGATAAAAATGAAAAATAATGAGATCTTGCGCTTATTGACCAGCGCCAATTATTTTAGTGGCTTTTGTGAAGCTGAGCTGGCAGAAATAATCCATTCTCCAAAAACGAAGATCGGAGAATATCTTAAGGATCAGGTCATTCATTTAAAAGATGAACCCTGTCAGCGGATGGATGTGATTCTGTCGGGCCGGGTGGCGGTTTTGAATCTGGATGAAAATGGCAACATGCTGGTTGTCAACGTCTTTGGCGTCGGGGAAAGTATTGGCGAAAATCTGCTCTTTGCCGTCAGAAACGGTTATCCAATGACGGTGATGGCGGCCACCCAAGTCATGATGCTGCATCTAGAACGGGAACTGGTTCTGTCCCTCTGCCAGAAAAATGCCGACTTTCTTAAAGGCTTGCTGCAGTCGATTTCGGAAAAGACGATGATTCTGACAGATAAGCTGACGGTAATTTCCTTAAAAACCGTGCGCCAGCGGATTAACGATTACCTCAGTCATCAATACCAGCTCCAACAAAGCCCGGTGATCACCCTGGGTTGCTCCAAAAAAGAATTGGCAGAGCGGCTGGGTGTGCAGCGGACTTCCCTGAGCCGGGAACTGGCCAAAATGAAAAAAGCCGGGTTGCTGGATTTTGATGCCAAAACGATTACGATTAAAGCTTAGGCGTGTCTATCACCCGGCCGATATGGCAGGTTTGATGAAAACATCAAAAAAAATGTCATGGAGGATGAAATTATTTTGTATGAAAGAGAAAAGTCGGAACCATCGAATACCAGAAAATCATGTATCAGGAAGCACAGTCAATTGATGATGATTTTGATTTGTGGGAAGAACAGGAGTAATAAAAACGAAATAAACGATCAGCCAATCCCAGCGGGAGTGCCGGGATTGGCTATTTTTATGATGGGTTTATTTTTACTGCCGTGTCGCTGGTCATGCTGGCCTTTCATTCACCTTTATAAAGAGCAGTTGCGATTTTCTGATGGCTGAGTTAAAATGAATATGTCAGTCTTGACAATATAATCAGTCTGAGCAATGATGAATATTCAAACAATGCTTGAATAATTTTCTTTTGAAAGGGTGTAAATATGACAGATATCGAGAAGCGTGCAGCAGCGAAAAAATTTGCCGAAATTTGGAAAGATCAGGGTTACGAAAAAGGCCAGAGCCAACCGTTCTGGATCTCCTTGCTCCGAGATGTTATGGGGGTCAAAAATCCGGAACAGTTTATCATTTTTGAAGACCAGGTGGTGCTGGACCATACCAGTTTCATCGATGGGATCATTCCCGAAACCCATGTGTTAATTGAGCAAAAAGGCATTAATAAAGATTTGCGCAAGGCCATCAAACAATCCGACGGCACCATGCTCAGTCCCTTTCAGCAGGCTAAACGCTACTCGGCCGACCTGCCTTATTCCAAACGGCCACGCTGGATTGTCACCTGTAATTTCAAAGCCTTTCTGATCTATGATATGGAAAAGCCCAACGGCGAACCGGAAGAGATCTTACTGGAAAATCTGCCCGCCGAAACCTATCGGCTGGAGTTTCTAGTTGATACCGGCGACAGTCATATCAAAAAAGAAATGGAGATCTCCATTCAGGCCGGTGAGCTGGTCGGTCAGCTCTATGATGAACTGCTAAAGCAGTACATTAATCCCGATGATCCCGACAGTCTGAAAAGCCTGAATATGCTATGCGTTCGGCTGGTCTTCTGTTTGTATGCCGAGGATGCCGATATTTTTGGCAAGCATGGCAAATTTCACAGCTATCTCAAGGATTACGATCCCAAGGATGTCCGCCGGGCCTTAATCGATTTGTTTAAGGTGCTGGATACCCAACCGGCCGACCGGGACCCCTATCTGGAACCGACCCTGGCATCCTTTCCCTATGTCAACGGCGGCTTATTTTCAGAAGCCAACATCGAAATTCCCAATTTCAATGAAGCGATTGTCAATCTTTTACTGCAAAATGCCAGCGAAGATTTTGACTGGAGTGCCATCAGCCCGACCATTTTTGGAGCCGTCTTCGAAAGTACCTTGAATCCCGACACCCGGCGCTCCGGGGGGATGCACTACACCTCCATCGAAAACATTCACAAGGTCATCGATCCGCTCTTTCTGGATCAGCTCAAGGACGAATTTGCGGCCATCAAAGCTGTTCAAATCGAAAAAACCCGCAACCGCCAACTGGAAGAATTTCAGACCAAACTGTCGCAGCTGACCTTTCTGGACCCGGCCTGCGGCTCGGGAAATTTCCTGACCGAATCCTATCTGGCCCTGCGAAAGCTGGAAAACGAGGTGCTGAAGGTGCTGCTGGGCGATCAGATCCGTATCGGCACCGACACCCATACCCCGATCAAGGTCTCAATCAATCAGTTCTATGGCATCGAGATCAATGATTTTGCCGTTTCGGTTGGTAAGACGGCGCTCTGGATTGCCGAATCCCAGATGATGAAAAAAACCGAGGACATTATCCATATGCATCTGGATTTTCTGCCGCTGAAAACCTACGCCAATATTGTCGAAGGCAACGCACTGCGGCTGGACTGGGAGACCGTGGTGCCGAAAAGTAGCCTTGATTATATCATGGGGAATCCGCCGTTTGTGGGCTTTACGTTTATGGAAAGTGAACAAAAAGACGATATGCAGACTATTTTTCCGGGCACTAAAAATCTTGATTATGTATCATGCTGGTATAAACTGGCTAATGATTATATTCGAGATACCCAGATTGAATGTGCGCTGGTCTCAACCAATTCAATCACACAAGGTGAAACCGCGACGGCTTTATGGTCAAAACTGGATTGTAAAATAAATTTTGCCTATCGCACTTTTAAATGGGAAAGTGAGGCGAAAATTAAAGCAGCCGTTCACTGTGTCATTATTGGTTTTGCCGATTTTGACCGGCCGGATAAGTATCTTTATGATAATGGCATAAGTGTAAAAGCAACTAATATTAACGCTTATTTGATCGATGCCCCCAATCTTTTGGTTAAAAGTAGAAACAAACCACTTTGCGATGTTTCTAAAATGGTTTATGGCAACAAACCGGCAGATGGCGGCTTTTTAATCATAGAAGATTCGGACTATGAAAAGTTTATCAAGGATGAGCCGCAGTCAGTTAAATATATCCGCCCCTTATTGGGAGCCGTCGAATATCTCCATAATAAAAAGAGATGGTGTTTGTGGTTGAGAAATGCCGAACCTGGTGAACTGAAAAAAATGCCGAAAGTAATGGAGCGAGTCCGTAATTGTCAAAAAAAGAGGGCTGATAGTATCGCAGCGGGCATTAGAAAATTTGCGGATACACCGACCTTGTTTGCGCAGATTACGCAGCCGGACAATGTCCCATACATCATTGTCCCCAGAGTTTCTTCAGAAAAACGAAGGTATATCCCGATGGGTTTTTTAGATCCAAACATCATCGTCAGCGATGCAGTACAGATTATTCCCAATGCGTCCTTGTATGAATTTGGTGTGATTTCATCAAATGTTCACATGGCTTGGATGCGGGCAATCGCTGGCAGGTTAAAAAGCGATTATCGTTATTCAAAGGATGTCGTCTACAATAACTTTGTCTGGCCGGAACCCACCGATAAACAAAAAGCCATGATTGAAAAAACCGCCCAAGCTATTCTTGACGCCCGAGCTTTATGTCCCAACAGCAGCTTGGCTGATCTATATGATGAAGCGTTAATGCCACCGGAACTTCGCAAAGCCCACCAGCTGAATGACCGGGCCGTGATGGACGCCTACGGTTTTGATAAAAAACTAACCGAGTCAGCCTGCGTCGCCGAACTGATGCGGCTGTATCAGCAAAAAATCAGCACCGTCGCAGACGGCCAAACGGCGGGGAAGACTGCTAAGCGGCCAAGAGCCAAAACAATTGCGGCCACTGCCGAAGTTGAGCAAATGAGCCGGTAGCCCCGGGCGGGTCGGGGCGATCCGGCTGTCGCTGAGATGATGACTCAATGCTAAAAATAAGTGATCCGGACTGGACACCAATAGTCATCAGCAATAACAAATACGCAAGCACCAGAAACGCCTGCGGGCGTTTCTTTATTTTTTGCGCCGCCACTTACGCCTTAAATCTACCCTTAACCCCGTTGATCAAGCATCCGCCCCCCCAGCCCAAAGCCGCCACCGCCGCCGCTGATTTGAGCTTGTAGAAGGTGATCCCCTGTACATCTACCCGCATTAGACACCATTTCCATAACGCCACATTGGGCAGAAACATCAACTCTCATTGACGATCCACTTGGCTTCGATTGTGATTCTTTAAAGCTCATTGAAAAGCATTGACAAACGAATAAGAAAGCGGTAATATAATCTTAACAAATCCCACGGGCCTCTGTCGTAGACACGCACACTCGGTGGGCTTTTTATTTTTAAGGAGAATTTTATGTGTACTAAACCATTCTTATCGATCGATGAGCAAATCGAATTAGTAAAATATCGGGAATTGAAACGCTAACTGAACACCAAAAGCACAATAGTAATCAGTTATAACAAACACTCAAGCACCAGAAACGCCCCTCCCACGGGCGTTTCTTTATTTTTGGGGCCGCCAATTAAGCCTTAAATCTACCCTTAACCCCGTTGATCAAGCATCCGCTCCCCAGCCCACCGCCGCCAATGCCGCCGCTGATTTGAGCTGGTAGAAGGTGATTCCCTGGTGGGTAAAAGACAGTTCCAGTGGATAATCTGGGCAGTTGCGCTGTTTTATGGTCAGGGTTTGACCGGCGGCCGCAGCCAAAACGCCGATCCCCTCATGAACATGGACACCGCAGTCATTGCCACAGAGCACAATTTGCTGGCAGTGGCTTAGCGCCGTCAATTCCTTTTTAGCGGCGACCAGACGGCAAAGATAAGTGCTGACAGGTTCCGGAAGCGCCGGATGGCCCTTGCCATGGGGTTTCAGGTGGTTACTCATTACCGGATTATGATGATTCATCGTTATTTTTTCCCTTCGTTTTAAAATTTGCTAGCGGCTCAACTTTTCCTGATTATAACACCGTCGCCGGACCAGGTAAACGGGTTTGGCCGAAAAAATCCATTTCAGTAGAAAGTCGACGGTCAGCCGCTGGATTTGATCGAACGTTGCTCATCAACCGTACAAATTGTACTGAAATAGAATAAGTACATTGGAAACGCTTGCAATTGGCAATAGATCGGCTATAATTATTCTAAAATGGACAGCGAAAGGAGCGCTGACTATTTTGACCCTTGTCTGCCATGTCGGGTTTGATTTACTGAGTCGATGACAGTCATAAGAACAGACCAAAAGAATTTTAAAAAATTTGAGGAGGAAACTTGTTATGATGCGGAAAGAAAGACAAAAAATTATCGGTCAGCGGTTAATGATGCTGCGGGGGGAGCGCACCCAGAAAGAGGTGGCTGAGGCCCTGGGGATCAGTGAGTGTTGTTTTCGACATTATGAATCGGGTCGCTGCGGTCCCAAGGATACGCTAAAAAAACCCATTGCGGACTACTTCAACGTGGAGATCAGCGCCTTGTTTTTTATCTTTGACCAGCCCTTTGAGCTACCGGAAGAATCGGTCGGGTCACGATGAACGTAAAGTTGACAGGTGTAACATGCAGGTAAATTTTATTGTGGAAGTGACCAGTTTTTACCGGCTGGTTAAGCATCAGCATCTGGGGACCAATGCCCAGCTGCTCTGGTTTCATCTGTTTTGTCTCTGGAACGAGGCCGGTTTTCCCGACTGGCTGCAGGTGGATATGCTGCGGATGATGAGTATGATTCAGGTCAATAACAAAAATACCCTGATTCGGGCCCGGGCGGAGCTTCTTGAAGCGGGTCTGCTGTTGAGCCGGCGGGGTGTGAACCGCCAACCCAATCTCTACCAGCTGCAACCGGTGCCACGACAATCCGGCTGTGGGATGCCCAAAAACAATGGTTTTGACGCCTCGGGTGGGGCGCAGACGGCACCGCCGGTGGTACCGCAAACGGTACCTGAAACGACACTTGAAACGGGACACTTATTTAAACCAGACCAGACCAAACCAACGGTTCAAAAAGAGAAAAGCGCCTTTGGCCAGTATGGCAATGTCTTATTGACCGGGGCAGAACTTGATAAACTGCAACAGCAATTCCCCGAGACCTGGGAGGAGTGGATCAGACGGCTGGATACCGGTAAGGAAGCAAAGGGCTACCAATACGTAAGCGACTATGCCGCTATTTTAAACTGGTTTGAAAAGGACGAGAACGATGCCCGGGATAAGGCCTTTGCCGAGCTGATGAAAGAGACCCAGCTGTTGTTGGGCTGATTAATGAATGCGATGGAGGAAAAGATGACCCAAGAAATATTTATTGAAAACAACGGTGAGCTGATTCAGAATACCCTGGTGAAAGGGGACCTGGTTAAAGCCGAAGAGCAGATGCTAAAAGGGCTCAAGGAACAGCTAAGGACCAATATGGAAAAGGCTGGCCTCGACCGGATCGTAACCAATGGTTTTAAAATTGTGATCGTCGGCGAAACCAGAAACACCGGCATTAATATCCGGGCGATGGAAAAGGCCGAACCGGAGCTCTATGTGCGGCTGCTAAACGACTACCTCAAGGTCAGCAGTCGCAAGAGCTATCTCAAAGTGGAATATCTGTCCTGATGGTGTTAAAAGGGCGGGGCGAACCGTACAAAAGTTACTTAATATTAAATTTAATGTAAATAAATACACAATACGCAATTATTTATGTTATAATAGTTCCATCAGATCAACAACCAAAGAGCGATGATGGTTTTAGCCCACGTGCTTGGTTGTTGCCGCTGAAATAAGAAAAAGGAGGTAAACCATGGCAACAGTCAGTGAAACCTATTCAGTCAAAATGGTGACCCGTCTGAATTACGGCCTGGTAAACGGCAAGGAAGTCATAAAAAATAAAACCTACAACGACATCAGTCCGGATGCCACCATCGCCGCAATGCACACCGTGGCCACGGCCATCACCGGATTGCAAGTGCCCGCAATGGAGGAAATGTTTCGGATTCAGCAGGATGCGATTTTCGACGACGGCCTGTAAGCTCAGTAATTTCAAAATAAAACCGAAAGGAGAAACCGATGCAAGAATATAAAGTTGTGATGGTCTTTAAAGATGCCAACAATAAAAACCGATCGATGCAGTTTTCTGATATCCGCCCCGATGTTACCCAGGCCGAAGCCAACGCGGCAATGGACACCATTCTGGCGGCCAATATCTTTAAACCGGATGGCGTAAACCTCGTCGCCAAAGTCGACTGCAAGAAGGTTGCGACCACCGAGACCGACTTCTATGACGCACCATAAACCGGGAGCCGTAACGGCTCCCACCAAAGACTGTAGCGGCCAGGCTTTCGATGGCTGAGCTGAAACTGACGCTCCTGAGCGCCTTGGGATTACTGGGTGGTGGTTTTGCGAGTCTGTTGGGGGGCTGGGATGCCGGGCTCTCGTCGCTTCTTATTTTTATGGCAGTGGATTATCTGACCGGCTTGGTGCTGGCCGGGGTTTTTCACAAAAGCCAAAAATCACAGCAGGGCGCCCTGGAAAGTCGGGCGGCCTGGAAGGGGCTGCTTCGCAAAGCCGCCACCCTGGGGGTGGTGCTGATCGCCTGCCGGCTGGATTTGATCCTCGGGACCACCATCATTCGTGATGCCACCGTGATTGCCTGCTGCGGCAATGAGCTGTTATCAATTACCGAAAACATCGGCCTGATGGGGGTGCCCCTACCCAAACCAATCATCCGGGCCATTGACGTCCTTCAGGAAAAGAATGAAAAATAAAGAATAGGGAGGTCTGTGTGAACGACTATGTAAAATGGGTTCAGGAAACCTTGAAGGTGCTGGGTTACGATCCCGGCCAACTGGATGGCCGGGATGGTGAGCGTACGGCGGCGGCGGTGCTTAGCTTCCAGCAGGATAATGGTCTGGCCGCTGACGGGCTGGTTGGGGAGGCCACCAATAATGCCCTGCTATTGGCCTTAAACGAACGGATCGGAGCCAGCCTGATTAATGATTCCCTTGCTGCCAGACAGAACCAGGATGTTTTGGCCCTTAAAAACTTCAGGCCCGACGAATTTGCCTGTCGCTGTGGTTGCGGTCTGGATCTGGTTATGCCGCTTAAACACTTTGCCCAGGAGCTCCGGGACGCCTTCGGCTGGCCGCTGACGATCTCCTCCGGCGCCCGCTGCCCCCCGGTAAACCAGGATGACGGCGGTGTTCCCGATTCCTGTCACTTAAGCGGCGAAGCCTTTGACGGCTACTTCGCCGGACAGATGAATGCCGAGGTGATGGCTGCAATGGCCGATTTTGCCGTCGCCCGGGGCTTCGGGGTAATCCGTTATCCCCGTGAACTGTTCTGTCATTTTCAAATTTATCCCCGTAATTCAATTGTCTATTCGTAAAGCAAAAACCCCGCCACTATGCCGGGGGTTGAGGTAGTCGATAAACTACCGTACCGACCAATTGTTAATCTGTTGTACGCTGCGGAATCGGACAGGCTCTGCCGTGTCCGCTCCGATGCGTACAACATGATGTAACAATTGTCGGTACTGGGTTAGTTTTTTTACAGTCTGAAACCCCGACACTATGCCGGGGTTTTTGCTTATCAGAACAGAACGGAATTCAGGGATCTGCCGGTTTGACAGTTTGATTACATCAATGAAGGGAAAATTTATGCAAATGGTGATGATATTTGGCGATTCTCTCTACCTGAGCTTGGATTTCTGCTAGAATAGAAGTCAGATGCGCGTAATAAGCAGTGCCGCTCTGCGGCTATATCACTCGGATCATAAAAAAACTGCAAGTTACCAAAAGGGAAAGGAAGAAGCGATGATCAGTAATCAATGGTATGCCATTTTGCCATCGAAGGCAGTGAAAAAAGAAGCGGTTGTCAGCGTTAAACGGCTGAATCAGGAACTCGTGTTGTTCCGCAACCGGGACGGAGAACTTGGCTGTGTGGTCGATCAGTGTACCCACCGCGGAGCGGCCTTGAGCCGCGGGAAGCTACAGGGGGAATGTCTCCAGTGTCCCTTTCATGGTCTGGAGTTTAACCCCCAGGGCCACTGCACTTTTGTCCCGGCCAACGGGAGAGCCTCCATCGCAGATTTAAGCCGGTTTAACGTCAAGGCTTATGGGGTGCGGGAAAGCCATGGCATCATTTATCTATGGTATGGGGAACCGGAAAAACAGACTGAGGAATTGCCGTTTTTTGATGGCGATATCGATGATTCTTTTGTTTGTAGCGAAATTGAAGATCATTGGCCGACCCACTATTCCCGCTGTATTGAAAACCAGCTGGATGTGATTCACCTGCCATTTGTCCACCACAACACCATCGGACGGGGCAACAAGACCCTAGTCAACGGACCCAAAATTGAGTTTGTCCCCGGGGGCCTGGTAACCAGTGCCAATAATGAAACAGATGTCGGACAAACTCCCAAAGCGGCGGATGATTGCGTCATTAAAGCCACCTATCTGAAATTCCTGTTTCCAAACATCTGGATGAACCATATCAGTGAAGCCACCAAGGTCATTATTTATTTTGCGCCGGTGGATGATGAAAACACGATCCTGTACCTCCGTTTCTATTGCCGGTCAACCAGACTCAGGCCAGTTAATGCTCTGATTGCCTGGTTCGGAAAATTTGGCAACCGGATTATCGAGCGCCAGGACAGGCGGGTGGTGATCACCCAGAGACCCAAAGCTTCGGCGTTTATCTCCAAGGAAAACCTGCTGTCTGGGGATGGGCCGGTGATCCAGTATCGGCGCATCCGGGACGAGTTGAAGCGCCGGAAATAACGGGAGCACCGCCATCGATCGTAAAATGCGAAGAAAATGATCACAAAAAAAGATAAAGAGCAGCGCTTTTTAGCAAACGGATTTAGCGTTTCGGTAACTGACCGTCGGTTGACAGATTAAAGTTTGCGACTATCATAGGCCCAGTGCAGCAGGGCCTGACGCTGTTTTTGGCGACAGCTTTGATCCATTTTTTCGCAATTCTTTTTAATCGCACCATCGCCTTCCAGCGTTTGATCTGGCGACGGTCTTCGTCAGGAACTCGGCGACCATAATAATAACGGCAATACCATTGAAACCAGCCCCGGGGATCGATGGGATTGATCCAGCCATTGGCCTGCCAGACTTTAAGCGGCTGTGAGGCATCGACCTGATAATAATTTAAAGAAATATCTTTTCGGGTCGGCGAGAGTTTGGCATGGTCAAACCAATCCTCCGGAAATTCGGACCGGCAATCAGTCATGTACTTGCCTCCGAAAAGGCCCAAAGCTAATAGCTCTTTGGGTGAGAGCTCCGGTTTGAAATCAGGATCAAAATTTGCGCCCATCGCTTCGCTTAAGTAATAAGAGCCTTTTTGCATGGTGTCGCTGATGATTATTTTTTTCATCACAATCGATTCCCTCCCCAATATAATGACGGTTATTAAATGAATACCCTCTCTGGCACATTTTAAAAAGATTTGGTCAATATTTTCAGAATGAACGTCACAATCCGTTGACAACCATGTGAAAGCTGATATGTTAACTACATAAATGCTAATTGAACAAATAGTAAGTGTACGATTAGCAAGGAGGAAGATCGTGAACTTTGACAGATCAGTCTTAATATAGTATCATATAGGTACTGAAACGAGGAGGTGTGCCCGTGAATATAAATCTCAAAGAAGACATTCGACCCATTTCATATATCAAAACCCATGCTGCAGATATGCTCAAGTATATCAATGACAATAAGAATCCCATCATTGTGACCCAAAACGGTGAGGCTCGAGGCGTTTTGCTGGACGTGGAATCGTATCAAAATATGATTAATGCCTTGTCATTAATGAAGCTGATCCAGATTTCGGAGAATTCCATCGGTGAAGGAGAGCTTCATCAGAACAAAGATGTTTTTGCTGAGCTGCGAAAGAATATCGAAGCGATCTGAAATGGAAGAATTTACAATTCTATGGTCGGATCAGGCCAAAATGGATTTGTTTGAAATCATTGAATACATTGCCTTTGAGGATAAAGCCCTGGCGGTGAAGATTCTCGAGAAAATTGAAGCGCAGGTAACACGACTGGAGCAGTTGCCCGAAAGCGGCCGATTTGTGCCGGAGTTAAAAGCCTTTGATTTGTTGACTTACCGGGAAATTGTCTATTCACCCTGGCGCATCATCTATAAGGTCGAGAAGCAACGGGTTCTGATCTTGGCCGTTCTCGACAGTCGCCGCAACCTTGAAGATTTGCTGTTAAAAAAACTGCTGTTAAAATAAAAGACACGCTGTCAATGGAACAACAAACCATTGACAGCGTGTTTTTTAGGGCTTAAAAAAGTTGGTCAACAGAGCTGCGACGCATCGATAACCACATAGCTGCCATCGGCCCACTGATCCAGGGCGATTTGGATCACCGGCGAGCCGTCGGTATCGATAAAAGCCTGGACAATTTCGTCATCCATTTGCGATTCGATGGCGACTTCGGTAATCCCATTAAAAGAAAAGCCCTCGAATGCTTTAATAATATCCCGCCAGATATCCCGGGAACCATCAATTTTTTTCAGGTTCTTGATCACTTGTTCAATATTCATTCTCTTCACCTCCCCAATATAATGACGGTTATTAAATGAATACCCCTTTGCATCCGGTTTAAAATATTAATTAGTCATTTTTAAGAATTTGGATCTATAGCGCGCAACAATCATTAAATAAATACCAAATCATCCGCCACTGTTAAATTCAAAATGAATTATTTAGAATCACGCCTAACAGGCCCCAGGCGGTTCCCAGCATCGCACCATCAAGCCAGACCCGGCTTATTGCCCTTCATGTGACGCCGTCGCTCCAACCATGACTGACAAAGCCTGTGGCTGGATTTTGATACGCACTGACCCCTCGCCTAAACTGATACCATCGGCCATTACCGCCATGGCCGGTTCGGTGTCGATGACCATTTCACGGACCTGATAGTGCATAATCCGGGGATCTTCGGGGTTATCGGTGCCGACGCCAGTCAGAATATAATTGATTAAATCGAGTTTGGATAGATCGGCAAAAAACATCACATCCAGTAAGCCGTCATGATAGGCATCGGGTGCACCGACTTTATAATTACGACCGATATAGGGCATATTGGAAATTAATGCGGCATGACCCAATTCGCTGATTTCCTGATTATCGTCCAGAAAAAGATGGATGTCTGAGGGCGGAGCAGTCGTCAGAATGCCAAGAAAATCACCGATCCGGGTGATGTTACCGTGCTGAATGTCATCCCCGGCGGGGAACAGGGTCGAAAATAATCCCACCGAACAAAGTTCGATAAATGGTGTACTGACACCGTTGCAAATGACCAGGCCGAGATCTATTTTTAAACGCTGTCCTTCGCTGAGGATGGCGACGGCCGCCGCAATATCGGTGGGGATACCGAGACTCAAGGCGATATTGTTGCGGGTTCCGGTGGGAACAATGCCAAGCGTCGCCGCTGAACCGTAGAGCGCCTTGGTGACCGAAGAAACGGTGCCGTCGCCGCCACACACCACAAACAGCTCAATGCCCTGGGCAATGGCCTCATCGACCACTTCCTGCAAGTTACTGTCGGGTTCAATCAAATAAAGTTCCGGTATTAACTGCCGGGCCTGCATTTCTTTAACGACGGCCATAATCTGCAGCGGGGATTCGTCATTGGCGCCAGAACCGGGATTAAAAATAAGTTTAACGCGCTGCGGCAGCTGGTTGGTTTTTAAAGTTTCCATCGCTTAGTCCTCCATTTTTTTGGTTTTTATTTCCTGACTGGGATCGTATACTCAATATAACGGTGCATTTTTCCATCGGCGTGGACCCGGGTCAGGATTTTGCCGATGATATCACCTTCCGGCACAATGCCGTGGTCGCGGATATAGGTCACCAGCGGGTCAAACTGGCGTAAGGTTAAATTGCCATAGTCGCCCAGATCCATCACCGTACACAAACATAAACTCGCCGGTCGGATCTGCACCTCCGCGTTCAGCGGCAGATTTAACAGCGCGGCGTCAGCGCTTTCGACACACAGCCCCCAGGCATCGCGGTCGATGCGGGGGTCGGCGATGTCAGCAAAGGAAATGTGATGGGTAAACTCGACAAAGGGGATTTGCTTGAGCCAGTGCGGAAATAAGGGCTTTTCCTCGACCTCGCCATAATGATCACCGTCTTCGCGTCGGACATAGGTAAAATAACGATACTCGGGGGTATTGACGAACCAATAGCACCCAACATTATAGGGCAGACTTGCCAGTTTATCCTTGTAGGCGGAAATCTTGCGCTCCAGCATCTGATAATAGCGCAGTTTTTCATCGATGACCTGTTGTTTAAAGCCAATCCGCTCGACAAAAAAGTCCAGCGAATCATTATGAAGCATCTTGGAAATATCTTTTAACGAAATGTCAAAGCTGCGGTAGCGCATGCATTCCATCAGAAAAAAGATATCCCAGGTTTCATAGGTGCGGTAGTCACTGTTTTCCTGACGTTTGGGCGCAATAATCTGCTCTTTTTCATAATAGCGGATGGTCTCCACCGGCAGGCCCAAGAGTTTGGAGACTTCCCCAATGCGATATGCCATGATTTTCCTCCCTATAGTGGCTTCAGGTTTTTTTCATTGTATCACATTTATACACTAAGACAAATAAAAAAGGATAGGGCTTTAAAAAAGCACCTATCCGTTGAGGTTGTCGCTAAACTACCGTACCGACCAATTGTTAATCTGTTGTTCGCTGCGGAATCGGACAGGCGATGCCGTGTCCGCTCCGATGCGTACAACATGATGTAACAATTGTCGGTACTGGGTTATTTTTTTTGATAGTCTGAAGGATAGGGCTTTTACAAGCACCGATCCTTTTTTTTATCTTTAATTGTTAGCGGTGTAGTGGGGGTTACAGCGACAAGCCGGCATTAAAGCCGTCATTGATTGCCACCATGGCATTGCTGGTTTTAACAGCCCCGCCAACGACGATGACGTGGTTGTGAACAGCTGATAATGCTTCGGCCAGCTGGTTGTTGGGACGGTAGCCTAAAGCGATGACGACGGTATCGGCTGGCAGGGTCTGCTGGCCCTGACTGTTTTCGATGATTACCCCATCATCCAGAATTTCGACCACTTTGGTTTGGGTCATTTGGTTGACCTCATATTCGCGGAGAATTTTCATCAGATTGAACTTGTTGACGCCATCGAGATCGCTGCAGATCTTGGGTAGCATTTCGATGATGGTCACATCCCGTTGCTGCATCGCCAGATGCGCCGCCGTTTCCGAACCGACCTCACCGCCGCCAGCGACAACGATCTGATCACCGGTGGCCACGTTGCCCAGTAAGGCATCCTCCGCGGTGACAACCAGGGCTTTGTCGATCCCTTTGATCGGTGGTTTGCAGGGGATTCCGCCGGTGGCGACGATAACAGTATCCGGTTTTTCAGCGGCGACCAGTTCTTTAGTCACTTGGCGGTTGAGATGAATCGTTACGCCCAACTGATCCAGTTCGCTCGTGATCCAGTTGGTATAAGTGGCCAACTCACCCTTGCAGGGGGGATAAGCGGCGGATTTAAATTGACCGCCTAAAAAGCTGCCCTGCTCATAAAGCGTGACCTCGTGGCCTTTGATCGCCGCGGCCCGGGCCGCTTCCAGGCCACCGGGTCCGCCGCCGGCAATCAGGACTTTTTTTGGTGCAGCGGCTTTGCTGTAATCCAACTGATATTCTTGACCCAGGGAGGGATTGACCAGACAGGTGATGGCTTCACCCACCAGTAATTTACCAACGCAGCCCTGCATACAACCGATGCAGTAGCGGATCGCGGTTAAATCGCCAGCTTTCGCCTTGTTCGGCAGATCGGGATCGGCCAAAGAGCCCCGGCCCATTCCGATGAAATCGGCTTTGCCCATTTCCAGCAGACCATCAGCCATGCGGGGATCATTGATGCGGTTGACCGTAAAGACCGGGATGTCGACGATCTGTTTGATCTCGGCAGCAAAATCGACAGTCCAGGCATGGGAGACATACATCGGCGAAACAATCCCCTTATTATGATCGCCATAGGCACCACTGGAAACATGCAGGGCATCAAAACCCCATTCGGCAAACAATTTAGCCAGGACCCGGGATTCAGAAATGTCGCGACCGCCCTGAACCACTTCGTCAGCCGAAAAACGGATCATGACCGGGAAATCGTCGCCGACCTTGCCGCGGATATTGGTATAGATTTCTTTAACAAAGCGTAAGCGATTATCCAGACAACCGCCGTATTTATCAGTACGTTTATTGACATAGGTGGACATGAATTCGGCAATTAAATAGCCATGTCCGGCATGCACTTCGATGCCATCAAAGCCGGCCTGTTTAGCCCGTAAGGCACAGTCGCCAAAATCTTCAACAATCTGTTCAATCTCTGGAATGGTCAGCTCCCGGGGCAGTTGCCGCAACCACGGACAGGGGATTGCCGATGGCGCCACCGGCTGAACGCCGCCATTTACGAAGCTGGCGCTTTGACGGCCGGCATGATAGATCTGGGCAAAGATTTTGGAATCATACTGATGAATGGTGTCGGTCAGTTTTTTGTGACTGGCAATCTGATCATCATTCCACAGCCCGGCAATAAACTGATAGCCCATGGCATGTTGGCTGACGGCATAATCTTCGGTAATAATCAAGCCCCAGCCGCCCTTGGCCTTGGCTTCGTGATAGGCAATATAACGATCGGTGGCGGTGCCGTCTTCATTGCAGTAATTGGCCACCATGGCGGTGACTGCCAGACGATTGGGAATCTCACACTGATTGATTTTCTTTGGTGTAAACAATTTAGTAAACATTTTGTACCTCGTTTTCATATTTGGATTTACTCATAGGATAAACCCTCAAGTCACTTCAAGGTCAAGCTGTTAATTAAAAAATTAACAAAGAAATTTTTTTGCTTATTCGGTTGCAAAGGAAGCGTGGTTAAGATAGGAGAGAATATTCTGGGTCAGGATGATGCGTTCCCGCTCAAAAGCGTCTTCCAGATTAAAATGGAAAAGCGCTTCGATTTTCTCTAGCCGATACGTTAGGGTATTGCGATGGATATGAAGATCAGTGGCCGTGGGCAGACTATGACGTTCATTTTTTAAGTAGGTTTCCAGGGTTTCAATATATTTTGAATCATGTTCGGCGTCGTAGGAGCGAAGGATCATAACGCCTGGGTGGCACATTGAGATTAAGTCTTTTTTATTTTGGATAAATAATAATGGATAATAGCGCATCACATCCTGATAGGAATAAATCGTTTCGGGCAATTCCATCAAGCGGCCCAAGGTAATTGCGTTAGAGGCTTGAAGATACTGAATAGGTAAATTTACAAAGCCCTGTATTTCATCACTGATCCCAATGTGACAATTCAAATTGGAGCTGATTTGTCCCAGTTTTTCGTAGAGATTTCTTTGTTGGTACTGTTTTCCCGAAAAAATTCCGACAATGCTGTCATCATAGTGCACCGGTTTGCTGCCGTTGAAATTTTCCAGTTGGCGGGCAATCTGCTCGTTTCGCAGTTCATCATGCTGTTGTGGTTTGATTTTAACAATGGTGAAGAAATCATTGAGATCCAATTGCAGGGCTTCTACCTGGTCAGCGAGATACTCGGCACGAATATTTTTGCCTTCCAGCATGTCAATGATAAAGTGTTCATAGTATCGCCCCCGGGTGGCTTGAAAATTGGGATCGGAGCGGATCGCATCGAGAAGGTAGGGTCCAACCAGATTTGTCAGTTCAATATCTCCTGGGGTGATTTTTTTGAACATCCCCACCACAAAAAAATGTCCCTGAATACGGCCTTTGTAGCGGATGTTATAATTTATAAAGGGGATATAGAAATAGTTCGATAAAATCAAATCAGCGCAGATGCCGGTTTCCATTGTTTGCAACTCGTTGCTTTCAATCAGCTTCATCACGACATCATAGGGCATATAACCGTCACTTAAAAGCCGCCGCCAGGTCGCACTCATCTCCGGCATGGTCTCTGGTCCATAAATTCCCAGCACCTTAAAACTGGAATCGACCAGATAAACCGGGTTGCCACAAATATCAAAAGCAAGCTCAATTACTTTTTGAAAACCCTTTTTCTGCAGAATGGCTTGCGTCAGTTGTTCAAATTGTGTCCGAAACCGGAAAAATATTTGTGAGATCCGGTTAAATAAATCCAGAAAGGATTGGTCACTGCGAATAAAAAGAACATCACAGGGGCATGAACCGGTACTGTTCAGCAGGCAAAGACCACTGCCGTGCTCAATAATAACACCGTTTTCAGGGGGACAATTGCCAACATATAAAATGCCTGCTTCGAGGGCTTTTAGATCAGGCGAAAGCAGTCGAATATCTTCAAAAACACTGTTATATGGTGATTTTAGTGAAGCTGCATGCTCTTTTAAATTCAATCTTTCCAGAATAACCTGTAATGAAATCTTCATTTTCATCTCCGCTACTGTGCAGATCGCACAGTTTTTTTTTATTTTATCTGTCCAACCGTCCGATGTTTAATTTTGTAAATAATATGATAATACGAATAACAACAATTTCAAGAAAAGCTGTGCCTCTAGTATAATGCACTGATCTTAATAAAGTCAAATTGTTGAAAAAAACAAAAAAGAAATAAAGGAGAAACAAAATGACTGAACGCGAAAACATGGAATTGATTTTTCAGCACAAACAACCGGACCATATTCCGCATCTGGGGAGCGATGCCTATGGCATCCGAGATTATGTTGTTGAACGACCAATTATGACCACCGGTCATGACGCCTGGGGATGTCATTGGATCAGCTGCCCATCATCTCTTAACTTGACCCACCCGGACACCAGTGATATCAAGTTTGAAGATCTTGAGGATTGGCGGGGAAAAATCAATATACCTGATCTTGAAAAGGTAGACTTTACTCCAATGATTGAAGAAACCAAAGCTTTTACAAATCGGGATGAAAAAATGATCCAATATGTGTCGCTGATTGGTATTTTTGAACGGTCTCACATTTTAATGGGTTTTGAAAATGCCCTCTGTGCCTGTATGGAAGAGCCGGAGGAGTTTGGCGAAATGCTCAAAGCTTTGACCGAGCATAAAATCCGACTGTATAAAAAAGTATATGAAATCGTTAAACCGGACATTCTGGTTTACCATGATGATATGGCTACCCAGGCTTCGCAGTTTCTGTCGACGGATTTTTATAATCAATACCTTTTCCCTGAATATAAGCGGATCGTTGCCGCAGCGCGGGAAATCGGCTATAAATATATAATCCATCACAGCTGTGGTCGCATTGAAAAATTGATTCCAGATTGGCTGGATTGCGGTTTTGATGGCTGGGACAGTGTTATGAATTGTAATGACCTCGTTCAGATAAAAAAAGAATACGGTGACAAAATTGTCTTCATGCCAGGGCTGGATACCCAGGGAGTTCTCGGCAAAGCCGGTTCAAGCCGTCAGGCGATTGAAAAAATGGTTGTCGAGTGGATGAATATGCTGGCCAGCGATGGAACCGGACTGATTATCGATTCAACTCCAGCATACAGCTTGAATCCCGCCAATGAAGTCATTTGTCTGGAATTTATCAAAAAACACGGGAAACCGTTTATGGATGCAAAAAAAGCCGGCATCGAGTATGTTCCTGATCTGGAGGTTTAAAATTGATCATTATTGGAGAAAAAATAAACGGCGCCATCCCTTCGACTGCGAAAGCGATTGAGGCTAAAGATGCCGAATTTGTTAAAAACCTGGCCATCAAACAGGCGGAAGCCGGAGCAGATTTTATAGATGTCTGCGCTTCAGTGGATGATGACATCGAACTGGAAACCATGAAATGGCTGATCGATATCGTTCAGGATGCCACCGACGTACCAATCGCCGTAGACAGCCCCAATGTCTACACTTGCATCGAATCGATGAAATACTGTCATAAACCAGGGTTGTTTAATTCAGTTTCCTTAGAAGATGATAAGGTCGACGTGGCCTTTAAAGCTATTGCCGACACTAAATGGGAATGCGTCGCGCTGCTTAACAGTGATAAGGGAATTCCCAAAACCGCCAAAGATCGGTTGGATGTCTTTGCCGATCTGATGGTTAAGGTCAAAGAATACAATATTGATCCGTCAAGAATGCACATCGATCCATTGATTGAAATGCTGTGTACCTCGGAAGATGGCATTACCATGGTGATCGAGGTCATTCGTGGCATCAAAGCCCAATATCCGACCATTCATGTCACCGGTGCCGTCAGCAATATTTCTTTCAACCTGCCGGCCCGACGGATTGCCAACCAGGCCTTTGCGGTCCTGGCCATGAGCGCCGGGATGGATAGCTTCATCCTCGATCCACTGAACAAAGACATGATGGGGATGCTCTTTGCCACCGAAGCGATGATGGGGGAAGACGAATACTGTATGGAATACATCGGCGCCTTCCGCGCAGGTATTTTTGTAAAATAGTCAGAGCACACAATTAAAAAAATTAAGGAGAAAAAAATGTCAAAAATTGAAGAAGTAAAAAGTTTAGTCGAAACCGGTAAGTCAAAAAAAGTGGCAGCAGCTGTGCAGGAAGCCCTAGATGGGGGAGCAAAGGCCAGTGAAATTCTAGAAGCCATGATTGCTTCCATGAGTGTGGTTGGTGATAAATTCTCTTCCGGGGAAATCTTTGTACCGGAAATGCTGATTGCCGCTAAATCTATGGCAAAAGGTGTGGATGTTTTAAGACCGTTATTGGCTGGGGACAACTCTACATCATTGGGAACCTGTATCATCGGGACCGTAGCTGGGGATCTCCACGATATTGGTAAAAATCTGGTAACTATGATGATTGAAAGTGCCGGTTTTACCATGGTGGATCTTGGGGTGGATGTGCCAGCTGAAAGATTTGTGGAGGCCATTAAAGAAAATGAAAATGTAACTTTGGTCGCCTGTTCGGCCCTTCTGACGACCACCATGCCATCCTTGCGAGAAGCGGTCGCAACGATTAAAGCCAGCGGCTTGACCGGATTTAAAGTCATTGTCGGTGGAGCTCCAGTTACCGCTGAATTTGCCCAAGAAATCGGTGCCGACGGATTTGCCCCTGATGCCGGCAGTGCAGCCGTGACAGCAAAGGAACTGGTCGTTTAGTTTTCTTGAACCCTTTAATTTTTCAGATTGATAAAGTCGCTATATTTTACCGGACTTTGTCGTTCAGAAAGACGAACCTCGTCGGGCTCGAAGGTCTGCTTTGAGTACCGATTGGGGTCGAAGGCGTCAGTTAATTTAGAAAGAAAACGTTTAATAATATAATTAGATCTGGAGGATCAAAAAGATGATCAGAATGAATAATAAAATCAAGAATTTCTTTGGCGTTGGGGACATGTTTTTTTCGCTGATGGTAGTTCTGGAAATTGCTTTTTTGATGGTGTTTTTAACGGATGTTTTAAAACTCGATATTGCTGTAGCAGGAACGATTATATCAATTACCAGTTTAGGCGATTTGATCACCTCGTTTATCGCCGGCGGTATTGTTGATAAATCTAATATGAAATGGGGCAAATATCGTTCCTGGCTACTGGTTGGTCCGGCGATTGCATCGATCTTCTTTGTCCTGCAATTTACCCAATTCGGTACCGCAACAACGTCCGCTATTATTTTTACTGTCTGCTACTTAATTTCACATACGTTATGGAATATTTTCTATACCGCTAACCGGGCCCTGGCCGGGGCAGTAACTGATGACCCCACCGAACGGGCTCATATCTCCGGTAGAATTGCGGCTTGGATGAATGCTGGCCGGATCATCGGTTCAAAGCTGATAATCGTCATGATTCTCTTCTTTGCCACCAATGTAGGGGGTGGCAATCAACTGGTCGGTTATACTTGCACGGCACTGGTTACCAGTGTGCTGATGTGTATCGGTTATTTCATCCATTTTAAAATAACCGAAGGATATGATCTGCCTCAGGAAGTAAAAAAAGAAAACAGCCCGCAACAGAAGGTAACCATTATTGATATGTTTAAAGGCGTTGGCCAAAATCCACCATTGATTTCAGTCCTGTTCTGTGATTTTTTCCGCCTCAGCGGTTATTATGCGATGATGGCAATGGTGGCTTATTACAGTAAAATTGTCTTGAAAGATCCCGCTGGAGTGGGGAATATGCTGCTAGTTCTCAACATTGGTTGTTTACTGGGGGCACTGTTATCAAAAACATTTGTAACAAAGTTCGGGACAAAAGGAACCTCCGTAGTTGGCTTGGCTGGGGCGTCGGCTTTTATGGTAGTAGCAATGTTGGTCTCTCCCAATGTAATGACAGTGATGGTATGTCTGGGCTTGAGTCAGATTTGCTATGGGGTTTCATTTGGTTTGACAACAAGTTTATACGCTAATTCGGCAACTTATGCGGAGTTTACAACTAAAAAAAATACAACCGGATTTATCATGGGTTTGCTATCATTCTCAATTAAGACGTCACAATTTATTCGTGGTTTGATCATCACCTTTGTCCTTGGTTTTATCGGTTACAGTGCACAAATGACGGTGACCGAACAGACTATTGGCAACATGTCTATGGCATTCTTTGCTATTCCGGCAATTTTAATTGCAGTCGGGATTTTACCTCTGCTGCTTTTAAAAATGAAAGATAGCGATGTTATTGAGATGAGAAAAGAAATTGAAGCACGTAAAAACACGAATACAACTATCGAAACAAATTAATTAGCTTCTGAAAATAAATTGCATACGTTTAAATTAAGAGATAATGATCGGCGAGTCAGTCATTAATTGACATTGGTGAAGTAATTTACTTACTTTTACACGGGAAACATTATAAGATTGACAGACTTAACCGTTGACAGAAACTAGCAATAGGGGAATTAGTGCATTTATATCCTGTAAATTTAAACAAGGAGAAGAAATTATGGTCACAGTTAAATCAATTCAATTTGGTGTTGCAAATTTATTTATTCTTGAGGATGGTGGAATGATAATGATCGATACTGGTGCCGAAAAAAGTATTGAACCCTATTTAAAAGCATTTTCTGAACAGAATATCGATCCGGAAAAAATTAGACTGATTGTGGTCACCCACGGACATTGGGATCACTATGGGAGAGCCAAAGAATTAAAAGAAATAACTGGGGCCAAAGTGTTATGTCATAAAAATGCCGTTCAAGCATTGAAAACAGCAATTGACCCAGAATATATCCCAAGCGGAGAAGTGGGGCGGGAATTCTTAAAAGTAATGCCTGATTTAATTCAACCAAACCCTACGCCAGTTGAACCAGATATCGTCATTGATGATGAATTTGATTTAAGTCCATTTGGGATATCAGGCAAAGTGATTTATACACCTGGGCACAGCAACTGCTCGTTGTCTGTTCTTCTTGATTCTGGTGAAGCATTTATCGGCGATATGGTGATGAGTAATCCTTTTAATGGAGAAATCTGTCTAGGCGTTTTTGCGACTGATTTTGAAAAAATGGTCGATAATATCAAAAAAATGACAAAAACAAGTGATGCTTTTTATTCGGCACATGGGGGACCATTTTCAAAGCAAGACATTATTAACTTGTTCTAAGGATAATCAAAATCATAATAAAACAGGTGGTGCTAATCAACAATTGATTAGCGACCACCTGTTTTGTTTTTGCTTCCAGGCTTTGTTGTAGTGATTATGCTTCATGATACTCCAGCCGGATCGATGACAAATCAGTCATCGCATACTCAATCCGACTGGCATATTTTTTGGCCTCCGCAATAATCTTGTCCCGTTCAAGTTGATTCAATCCCAGCAGCTTGAGATGGAGAATATTGCACATATCGATGATCGCTTCGGTCTTTACGGTAACATCCCCTTCTTTTTTAGCCCGGATCAACTGAACCAGCGAGGCGACAAAAATGTGAGCATACATCCGCAGGGTTTGTGAATCCAGATTGAGTTTCAGAAAATCAGCCTGCTCGATAAAATGCTGGTGATCCGATTCAATTAATAGTTCGCTGAGAATATTCTCACAAGCCAGCTCATAATAAAAGTTCATGGTTGGGTTATGGGAATGAAATATTTTTATCCAGGTTCGGATGTGAATGGTGTCACGAAGGATTTTATCGTGCTTGACTGGAATGACTTCAAATAATTCGGTATTCAAATTTCTGAGAAATTTTTTGCAGATGACCCCGGCCACCTCGGCTTTGCTGTTGAAATGATAATTTAATCGGCTCAGCGAGAGACCAGAATCTCTGGCAATATCCCGGATGGTGGTGGCAGAGTAGCCCTGGTTATAAAACAGGGCCGATGCGGTTTTGATAATTTTATCTTTTGTTTCGATACTTTTTTTATAACTGGCCATTGTCTTCCTATCCTTAAAAAATTGATGATTTGTTAAAATATTGCGCCGAATAACTGGGTAGTGTAGCTGTGTTCTAAGTAACGCATTTTAAATCAAAGCAAGAGTCGGATTGCTGAGCCATCATGGTTTTCAAAAAAGGTCAGGGCTTCCTGGATGTACTGCTTTGTGGTTTCTTCAGGAATTCGCATTAAACGGCCCGTCATGGTCTGAATGGTGACGTACAGTTCCGTGACTGTTTTAGCTTGCGGGGCGTTGATATATTGCAGGCCGAATTCTTTACGAAGACAGGAATCGGCAAAGACAGCGGTATCGAAGTCCTCTTTAGTCATCCGGTTGGGCAGATCCCGAAAATAGGGATTATATAATTTCAGGATAATTTCCTGGTAAATATATTCAGAGTGGAGCATTTCAGCATGAAAGGACCGGGTTTGGGGATCGCTGTAAATAGCATGGTAATGGTAGATCTGTTTGTGAAAATTGATTTGGATGCCATTCATTTTATCATGATAGGTGTTGGTTCGGACAAAGGACAATAGTCTGACAATGAATTCTGAATAGATTCGTTCGGCAAGGTCCTTTTTTTTCTTAAAATAATAAGTCAGTGTTCCCAACTGAATACCGGTTTCGGCGCAAATGTCCCGCATCGAGGTTTTGGTATAGCCGTTTTTATAAAATAATTGTTTGGCAGTTTGAAGTATGATTTGTTCGGTTTGGAAGCCTTTTTTATATTTTTTCATAGATCCTCTTTATGATATTCGTTTATGTTTGAATTTATTATAGCACACAAGGATCGAATTGGTTACATAAAAATAATCGTACAAAAAAATAAATGTACAAAAAGGATTGCGTTCGCATTTCAGATGTGCTAATATAGTACAAAATAAATAATGTACGAAATCGGTTTGCGCCGATTGGGAATTATCTTAAAAGGAGAATGAAATGCTAACAAAAAGACAGAATTTAATGGAAACGATTAAAGGTGGCCAGCCGGATCGGTTTGTCAATCAGTATGAATTTCTGGAGCTGATCAGAGAAGCGCCCAAAGAAGCCTTTATGACACCAAAAGGGACCGAAGTCAAAAATGCCTGGGGGATTACCATTCGTTGGCCGGAAGGTCAGATTGGCTCTTTTCCGGTTCATGAAAAAGGTTATAAAGTCCTGGATGACATCACCCAGTGGCGGGAATACGTCAAAGCGCCGTCAGTCGATTATCCGGCCGAGCGCTGGACCGAAGCCATTGCCCATGCCAAGGCAGTTGATCGCGATGAGAAATTTGTGACCGCTTTTGTGACACCGGGAATCTTTGAGCTGACCCATTATCTGATGGGGATGGAAGACGCCTTAATGAGTTACTATGAAGAACCGGAAGCCATGCATGAACTGATTGAGTATCTGACAGAGTATGAGCTGGCCTATGCCAAGCAGATTGTCGAAAACCTTCATCCCGATGCGCTTTTTCATCACGATGACTGGGGTAGTCAGATTTCATCTTTTATGTCGCCGGAAACCTTTAAGGAATTTATTTTACCGGCCTACAAAAAAATCTATGGCTTCTATAAGGATAACGGCGTGGAGCTGATTGTCCACCACAGCGACAGCTATGGCGTGAACCTGGTGCCATTTATGATTGAAATGGGGATTGACATCTGGCAGGGGGTCATGAATACCAACAATATTCCCGAGCTGATCAAAGAATACGGCGGACAGATTTCATTTATGGGCGGCCTTCACAGCGGTGAAATTGATTTTCCTGACTGGACATCGGAAATCGTTATGGAACATGTGGAGCGGGCCTGCAAAGAATGCGGCAAGCTTTACTTTATTCCCAACCTCAGTCAGGGTGCCCCGATCAGTTCCTTCCCGGGCGTTTATGAAGCGACCTCAAAAGCCATCGATCAGATGAGTGCGGAACTGTTTTAATCGCAGAAAAATAAAATCTCAAATTTTGGAGGAAAAAAATTGATCATTATTGGCGAAAAAATTAACGGCGCCATTCCCTCAACCGGGAAGGCGATTGCCCAAAAAGATGCTGAGTTCATCCGCAACCTGGCCATCAGGCAGGCGGAAGCCGGAGCTGATTTCATCGACGTCTGTGCTTCAGTTGACGATGATATCGAACTGGAAACGATGAAATGGCTGATTGACATCGTTCAGGATGCCACCGATGTGCCGATTGCGGTGGACAGCCCCAATGTTTATACCTGTATTGAATCGATGAAATACTGCAATAAGCCAGGACTGTTTAACTCGGTATCACTGGAAGGTGATAAGGTCGATGTGGCCTTTAAAGTGCTGGCTGATACCAAATGGGAATGTGTGGCTTTGCTTAACAGTGACAAGGGTATCCCCAAAACCGCCAAGGATCGTCTGGAAGTATTTAGCGACTTAATGGCAAAATGCAAGGAATACAATATCGATCCATCCCGGATGCACATCGATCCTTTGATTGAAATGCTGTGCACGTCAGAAGACGGTATCACCATGGTGACCGAAGTGATCCGGGAAATCAAGAAACAATATTCAACCATTCATGTCACCGGTGCCGTCAGTAATATTTCCTTCAACCTGCCAGCTCGCCGGATTGCCAATCAGGCCTTTGCCGTTCTGGCCATGAGTGCCGGGATGGACAGCTTTATTCTTGATCCGCTGAACAAGGACATGATGGGAATGCTCTTTGCCACTGAAGCGATGATGGGTGAAGATGAATATTGCATGGAATATATCGGTGCCTTCCGGGAAGGTATTTTTGTAAAATAAACAAGGGCCGTTGGCTTCGCTGCCGGTTTACGCCAAACAATTTCTGCACTGTACGGCGTACAGGCTATCGCCTGTTCGCCTACACGTTACGAAATAGTTTGCGTATACCGACATCAAAGCAATAAATGTTCGTTTTATAAGTTACAACAAAGCCCGGCACTCACACAGGTTCCGGGTGGATTAAATAAAAATAAGAGTTTAAATTCAAATCAAGGAGAAAAAACATGTCAAAAATTGAAGATGTAAAAGGTTTGGTTGAAACCGGTAAATCAAAGAAGGTTGCCGCAGCGGTCCAGGAAGCTCTGGATGCCGGCGATAAAGCGCAGGATATTCTGGATGCGATGATCGCTTCCATGGGTGTGGTGGGTGATAAATTCTCAGCCGGCGAAATTTTTGTGCCGGAAATGCTGATTGCTGCTAAAGCCATGTCCAAAGGGGTGGAAGTGTTAAAACCATTGATGGCTGGCGAGGGATCTAACTCACTGGGCACCTGCATCATTGGAACAGTGGCCGGAGACCTCCACGATATTGGTAAAAATCTGGTTTCAATGATGATCGAAAGTGCCGGATTTGATATGGTTGATCTGGGCGTCGATGTTCCAGCCGAAAATTTTGTCACCGCAGTTAAAGAAAATGAACATGTCGTTCTGGTGGCCTGTTCGGGTCTGTTGACAACGACCATGCCAGCCTTAAAAGAAGCAGTTCAGACCATTAAAGCAGCCTTGCCAGAAATGAAGGTCATTGTCGGCGGGGCACCGGTGACGCCGGAATATGCTGCTGAAATCGGAGCCGATGGTTATGCACCAGATGCTGGCAGTGCCGCTGTGAAAGCCAAAGAATTAGTCATGGCTTAACTTGTTTCCATTGGTGAACGTTAATTAAGCCACCAAAAAATGATGGCCTGATTGTGGAATTACCGAAAAATAAAAATTTGAAGGAGAAGAAAATGAAAAAACCGTTAAGTAATGCACTCAAGCGATTTTACGGGATTGGTGATTTTGGATTCACGTTGATGGCCAATGTGGAGCTCTATTATATGGCGTACTTTCTGACCAATGTGGCAAAATTTGATTTAGCCACTACGGCACTGATTATGACGTCAACAAGTATGATTGATGTGATCCTGTCACCTTTCTACGGCGGTATTATCGATGGGATGAAACCGATGAAATGGGGTCGCTATCGATCCTGGTTATTGGTCATCCCGCCAATTGTTACCCTGTTTTATACCCTGGAATTTACGGTTATTGGTGCTGGAATGGTGCCAGTGGCAATTATTATCGGATCTTATCTGATTGGTCACATTGCCTGGAATTTTTCATATGTTGCCAATGTTGCGCTGATTCCAACCATTTCCAGTACACCGGAAGACCGGGCCCAATTGTCAGCAACCCGAGGAGCCTACAACAATGCCGGGAAAATTGCCTTTTCACTGGTTGGTTTATCGACGGTATTATATATCGGAACAGCCATTAACAATCCGGTATTGGGATTCACTCTGGTGGCATTGGCCATGTGTTTGATTTATTGGGCTACCTACTTTGCCCATTTTAAAATGACCGACGGTTATGAAGAAATCAATGAAAATACCGGCACAGAAAAGAAAAAGAAAGAAAAAACGTCTATCAAAGATATGGCAAAATCACTGGTGCAGAACCCTCATTTACTGGTATTGTTGCTGGCGGATCTGAGCCGATGGATTGTCAACTTTGTTATGGCTGGAACAGCGGTTTATTTCTTTACCTATGTAAGTAATAATGTGCCGATGTTCACAACATATCTGCTGGTTGCAAACGGCATGGCACTGGTTGGAGCCTATCTGAGTAAAAATGCTGCTGCCAAATTCTCAACCCGTACAGCCGGGATTGTCGGGTTTTATGCGCTGGGTGGATTCCTTCTGATTAGTCAGTTTTTCGCCACGAATCTCGTGGTCGTACTGATTCTGTTGTCCTGTGCGCAATTCTTCCTTGGTTTTATTTACGCCCTGATTTCAGCAATGTACAGCGATACTGTTATCTACAGTGAATGGAAAACTGGATCAAAAGCCTCCGGCTGGATTATGGGGTTAATGAATTTACCGTTAAAAATCGGTAATCTGATCAAAGGAGCGATCATCCCGGCGGTGCTTGCGGCAGTTGGTTTTGTGGCCAAAATGGATCCCGCGACGGCTACGCCCGAATTAAAGGCCGGAATTGTTCAGTTGTTTGTGATAATTCCGGGGATCGGAATTCTGGTCGGCGCGGTGCTGCTGACGGTGGGTTACCGATTGACCCGGGATAAAATTACCAATTATCAGAAAGAAATTGATGAACGACAGGCAATAGTTGAATAATTACTGAAATCAAAATGCTTTTGATCGGTGCTGCTCTTTTCCTAAAAAGATTGAGCAGCACCTGTAATTAATAATCACAAGTGACGAGGGGATGTATGAATAAAAAACAGATTATCGGGATGATTTTCAGTATTGCGGTGTTGATCACTTTTTATTTTCTGCCGATCCCGGAAGGTCTTAGTAATAATGGGATGATCACAATCGGCTTGCTGCTTTTCTTTTTGATCATGCTGATCACCGAAGCCTTGCCGGTAGGCGTTATTTGTTTTTTGTGTTTGGCCTTGCTGCCGACCCTGGGAGTTACCAAGAATCTGGGTACGGCCCTGGGCGGCTTTACCAATACGATTTTATTTTTTGTGTTGGCCTCGTTTGGCTTGGCCGAAGCGGTATCATCGACTCCGATTGTCAAACGGGTGCTGCATGGTCTGTTAAAAACGTTCGGGCGTAATGTTAAAACCTGTGTTCTGGCAATCATGATTGCAGCCGCTACGGTCTCGTCGATTGTCACTGATGTGCCGACGGTGGTGGTGTTCATGGGGATCGGAGCCAGCTTTCTGAAGCTGTTTAAAAATGAAACCGACCGCCATCAAACTGCTAAATCGCTGATGATGGGAATTCCGATTGCTGTCATGCTGGGCGGCCTGATGACCCCGGCCGGTAGTGGTATTAATATTTTAACAATTGGCTTGCTGCAAAGTATTGCCGGAATTCAGATTACCTTTATTCAATGGATGGTCTGTGCCATTCCAATTGTTGTGGTGATGGTTCCGCTGGCATGGTTTATCCTGATAAAAATTCATCCGCCGACAGAAATTGACGCCAATGAAATAAAAGTCTATCTCAATGGGATTGCCGTTTCTGAAAAGATCAGTCAGCGGGAAGTAAAGGTGATCATCATTGCTGTGGTGATGATGCTGTTCTGGATGATGAGCTCGTTTTTTCCGGTTATCGAGGTGGCCGTGGTCTCACTTTTTGGTTGTACCTTGTTTTTTCTGCCCGGAATCAGGATTCTCACCTGGGAACAGTACATGAAGGCCGTTAGCTGGACCTCCTTTATCCTGATCGGAACAGTCTTATGTATTGCCAACACCATTGTCGCCAATGGCGTCAGTGAGTGGTTTGTTACTTATGTACTGCCCTTGTCACTGTCACTGTCGACCATGGGAGGGGTCTTTTTTGTAGCCGTGATGATTTTTGTGATCATGCTGATTGTTCCGGTGGCTCCGGCCCTGATCGGGGTGCTGACGCCAGTGATTGTCAGTTTGGCTGCCACCATGGAGATTAGTCCAGCCCTATTAATTATTACTTTGGGTTTATGCGCCGGAAACTGTTATCTGTTTCCCATTGATACAATTCCGCTAATCACCTACACCTCTGGTTATTACAAAATGACCGATATGCCCAAGGCAACCATCTGGATGCAGCTGGCCTTTATTATCTTAGCAACCTTGTGGCTGCCATTGGCCGGATTGATTTCCGGAATCGTTTAGCAAAACGATTGTAAGCTGGCGTTAAACGGATCAGCGCAACATGCATGAATCCTAAAATTAAATAAAAACAATCAAGCGACAAGATGGCTATTTTGTCGCTTTTCTATTATAATGGAACGAGTAACGATCATCACAAAAGAGCGGTGCGATGTTTAATAAGGGCATTGTGAACCATGAACACACGGGGACGCTGATGATTAAATCGCTGAAAATAGAATGCAGAAAGCGAGATGAAAAAAATGGTTATTTCATTTGAAATAAGTCCGATACAAAGTATCCAGAAGATTCAGAGTCAAAAAAAGAAAATTGATCAACTTTGTTCATTTAATCCGAACTATATCAGCTGTAGTATCAGTGGGATAAAAGATGTAAGTTTTGAGCGTAATTTAGAAATGTGCAGACTACTGAAGTTGGATAAACGAACGATTCCGATGACACACTTTGCAATTGGTGATAAGAAAAAAAAAGAACTGACGGATCGTCTAAAAACTTATGTTTCAATTGGGATTGAGCATTATTTTGTTATAAGGGGGGATTCCAAGTACCATTCGCAAAGAAACGACGCATTCCCTAATAGTTTTAGTTTTATTAAGACAATAAAAAAGCTAAACCCCGATATGCATGTCTCTGTTGCGGGATATCCTGAAACTCACATTTTGGCTGATTCGGTTAAAACCGATATCAAGCATTTAAAATTAAAGCAGGAGTTTGGGGCTGATAAGATCATTACTCAAATATGTTTTGATGGATATGCGATTGCGAACTGGTTGGATCTTTGTCAGAAAAATGATATTCATTTACCTGTTGACATCAGTATTTTACCGGTTACGAATAAGAATAGAATATTACAACTCAGTTTTGCAAATGGCATCTCGATACCAAAAGAATTGTCAAAAATTATTGGGCGTTATGGTGATGATCCCCAGGACTTTAAAAAAGCTGGGATAGACTATACGATTAAACAAATTGATGCGTTAAAAAAATTGGGGATCAATGGATTTCATTTTTTGGGTGGCAATAATACAAGCACAATTTCAGAGGTATTAACGATGGCTTCGTTGGCCAATAACAATTAGATTTAAAATTAAATAAAAACAATCAAGCGACAAGATGGCTATTTTGTCGCTTTTCTATTATAATAGAACTATTATCGATAATCACAAAGGAGCGGTGCGATGTTTAATAACGGCATTGTGAACCATGAAAATTATAACCACGTTGAAAAAAATTTAAAAAATGTCCTGAATCTGGCCAATACCAGTGGCAATTCCAAGGCAGTTGAGGAAGAAATCTATTATAATACGGCCAAAAATGTTGGCCGCAGCCTGAATGTTACTGATTATAACAGCCTGGCGGAAAAGATTATGGCCCTGGGGATTGGTCAGATTGTGATGACCAACATGTCCGATAACAAAATTGTCTTTCGGCTGTATGACTGTTTTACCTGCAGTGAGATGGAAAATATCGGTAAACCGGTCTGTTATTTTGAAGCCGGGATTCTGGCCGGTGCTGTCAGTACCATCAGCAATCAGGACATGGATGCCATCGAAGTGCGGTGCAACGCTCTGGGTGACGACTATTGTGAATTTGAAATCACCCCGGCCAAGGGCAATAAAAAGAACTTTCAGGCCGTCGGCGATGATGAAAAACCCGATATCAACATGCTTTATCTGACCATCAATTCACTCAAGCTGGCTAAAAGCAAAAATCAGATCCAATCCCAAAGCCAGCGCTCCAGCCGGGCCAATAAACAACTCAATGATGCCCTGGAAAATGCCCTGGAAGCCGATAATTTCAATCAGAACATCATCGACAGCATTCCCAACTATCTTGCGGTAATCGACAGCTCCGGGATGGTGGTGCGGATCAATAAAAAGTACGAGGAATTTCTGTCCCTGGCTTTTCAAAAAGACACCAGCATTATTTCCCTGGCTTGGGAAACAAAGTATACCGAGGTGCTAGCGACCGGCAAACCGGCCATCTGGCAGCAGATAATTTCCGGCAAGGAGCACATTATTTTTGAGAGCCCGATTCTAGAATCCCAGGCAGTCCTGCGCCAGGTGATTCCGGTGGAATCGGATTTTATTAAACTGCTGCTTGATAAAATATCCGACCTGGAAGAGCGGATTGACAGCAACAAAAAAGCCAGCCAGCAGCAGCTTAAACTCAAAGATGATCGTGTTGTTGTGGCCAGCGATGTGATGATCAGTCAGGTAAACTACATCCGGAAAGTTGCTAAAACCGATGCCTCGATCTTAATCCGAGGCGAAAGCGGCACCGGCAAAACGCTGTTTGCCGAGGTGGTTCATCAGGAAAGTCCCCGTCGTCATAAGCCTTTTATCTACATTGACTGCACTACCATTCCCAAGAATTTTTTTGAAACCGAATTGTTTGGCTACACGCCCGGGGCCTTTACCGGCGCCAGCAGAAACGGCAAAGCCGGTAAACTGGAAATGGCTCAGGGCGGGACGGTTTTCTTAGATGAAATCGCCGAGATTCCCATTGAAATCCAGTCAAAGTTACTACGTTTTCTGCAGGAAAAGAAGTTTGAAAAAATGGGCGCCGTCAAAACCCAGCAGGTTGACACCCGGGTCATTGCCGCCACCAGTCAAAACCTCGAAGCGATGATCCGGGATGGCTTATTTCGCAAGGATCTTTACTACCGCCTCAATGTGATCAATATTGTTCTGCCGCCGCTGCGACAGCGGCGGGATGAAATCCCGGTCTTAGCCGCAAAGATTCTTAGTCAGATCAGTGAAGAAAGCAAAACCGGGCTTAAACGGATTGATGCGTCTGGCCTTCAGGCGCTGATGGGCTATGATTGGCCCGGCAATATCCGGGAGCTGGAAAATCTACTCAAGCGCCTGACCTTTCTGGTCGATGACGGAGTGATTACAAGCCAGGCGATAATGATGGAGCTGCATACGGCGGCGACCTTAAATGGCGGGGTCGGGGGCGCTGCCAGTGAAATCCGGGAAAATGAACGTGAGCTGATCATCCGGGTGTTGGAAAACTGCAATTATAACAAGTCGGCGGCAGCCGAAAAACTCGGCATCACCCGCCAGACCCTTTATAATAAGATTAAAAAGTATCAGATTAGTTAGACAGCCGGTGGCCGGGACGAGTGTCAAGTGATGTCAAAAAGTGTCAACTGTATTTTGACAGTGTCAAAATAATAGACACTATCAAATCGGGGCAGGCGGATAAAAATCCCATCAAACCGGGCTTGGCGGCATTTTATGGGGTTGGCACAAAACTTGCAATAATAAATTGGTAGTATGATTAATAAAAAATATTTCTTTGAAAAGGAAGAGTGAAAAATTATGAGTTTGACAGATTTAATTTATGCCGGTTCCAATGCAGTTGCCGGATTAACCGAAGGCGCAGTGAATGATGCCATTGAAAAATTTGGTGCGGATCATGCCGTGGGTTATCCCGATACCGCTTATTGTTTGCCGATTATCTACGCCGCCACCGGGGTTAAAATTAAGACCCTGGGCGATTTGCCAGCGGCTGTGGGCATTCTTAAAAGCCTGATCACCAACAAGGAAGATCTGGGCGAGGCTTTAAATGCCGGTCTGGCGACCGCTGTTGGGGCCGAAATTATTGAAGCGATCCGCTATCTGGATGGTGACCCCTATGCCAATGATTCCGGCATCGGTTTTGTGCCGGATCCGATTATCCGATCATTGGGTGTGCCTCTGGTAACCGGTGATATCCCCGGGATTGCCGTCCTGCTGGGCGAAGCTGCTGATCCTGCGGCTCTGGCTGCGATTGTTAAGGACTATCAGGAAAAAGGACTGCTGACCTTTATGGTTGGTAACATTATTGAGCAGGCCTTAGAAGGCGGCGTCAAGATGGGGCTGGATTATCGGGTGATCCCGTTGGGTCATGAAGTGACCTCTGTTATTCACGTGGTCTCCGTGGCGATTCGGGCGGCTCTGATTTTTGGCGGCATCGAACCGGGCAAACTGCCGGAGTTTTTAACTTACACCAAAGAACGGGTACCGGCCTTTGTCAATACCTTTGGTGAACTCAACGAAGTGATTGTCTCCGTAGGTGCGGGTGCCATTGCGCTTGGTTTCCCAGTCATTGCTGATGTACCTGTACCTGAAGTTCCTGGAGCCCTGATGACTCAGGCCGACCACGCCAAAACCGTCGAATTTTCTCTGGAAGCCCGGGAAATTAAAATTAAAGTCACCAAAATCGATGTGCCGGTTTCTGTGGCCTCGGCTTTTGAAGGGGAACGTGTTCGGAAAGACACCATGTTTGCTGAATTTGGCGGCAACAAAACCGAGTGTTGGGAACTGGTCACTACCGGTGATCCGGCAACCATGGAAGATCACAAAATCACTGTTATCGGACCGGATATCGATGATCCGAGCTTTGCCGACGCCGATGTCGTGCGTCTGCCACTGGGGATTGTTGTTACGGTTGGCGGTAAAGCTATGCAAAAAGATTTCGAAACCGTTCTGGAACGTCGTATCCACTATTTCACTAACTACATCGATGGAGCCATGCATGTGGGCCAACGTAACATCGCCTGGATTCGTCTGACCAAAGAAGCCTTTGCAAAAGGATTCCGCTTAAAACACATCGGTGAAGTGCTGTATGCCAAAATGCGTTCTGATTTTGAAAAGGTGGTTGATAAATGTGAAATCACCATCTACACAAACGCTGACGACGTTAAACGTTTGGGCGAAGAAATGGTTAAACCGATTTACGCCGAGCGGGATGCCCGAATGAATGCCCTGACCGATGAGAGTGTTGATGAATTCTATACCTGTTTATTGTGTCAGTCTTTTGCGCCCAGCCATGTCTGCATCGTGACCCCGGAACGTCTGGGTCTGTGTGGCGCGGTTTCCTGGTTGGATGCCAAGGCGACCAAAGAACTCGATCCCGAAGGACCTAATCAGCCGGTCATCAAAGGAACTGCCAGTGATGAACGGGTTGGTCGTTGGGATTCGGTTAACAAGGCTGTTGCCAGCGCATCACAAGGCGCAGTTGAAAGCGTCACTCTGTATTCAATCCTTGAAGATCCAATGACTTCCTGTGGTTGCTTTGAATGTATCTGTGGAATCATGCCTGAAGCCAATGGCGTTATCATTGTCAACCGTGAATTCAGTCAGACCTCACCAGTGGGGATGACTTTCGGCGAGTTGGCCTCCATGACTGGTGGTGGTGTGCAGACCCCCGGCTTTATGGGTCACGGTCGGTTCCTGATTGGCTCTAAAAAGTTTATGTCGGCTGAAGGCGGACTGCAACGGATTGTCTGGATGCCCAAAGAATTAAAAGACGATGTGGCTGACCGCTTGAACAAAGCCGTTGTCGCCATGGGTGGACCGGAAAACTTTGCCGATATGGTCTGTGACGAAACCATTGCCACCGACTCCGAAGCGGTTCTGGAATTCCTGGAAACCAAAAACCATCCCGCTTTGGCGATGGATCCGATTATGTAGGCACGTTGCCAACACGTTTATTTAAAAAAAGACAAGCTAAAACGCATCTCATTTTGAGGTGCGTTTTTTTGATTCGGATCCTTGTGAGCGTTTATTGAGGCTGTGATGACGAAGTGTGATAAATAATTGCAGCTGACTGGAATCCGTGATATGATAAAATCAAAGAAATCAGGAAATTATTTAAAAATTGCTTAAGAGGATTGGAGGCGCCAAAATGGAACGAAAAACCATTCGCATTTCCGGAAAGCGACAGATTACAATCCCGCAAAAATATTTTGAAGCACTGGGGTTTGGCAAAGAAGCGGAATGTATTCTTCAGAATAATATGATTTTAATTAAGCCGGTTAGAGAAAATAACGGCGGAGAATTTGCTGAGCAGATTTTGGCCGATCTGATTGCACAGGGATACAGCGGGGAGACATTACTCAAAAAATTTAAGGAAGAACAAAAAAAGGTTCGTCCCGCTGTTGAAAAAATGATGGAAAAAGCAAAAGAGGCAGCCGAAGGAAAAGGCGAGTTTTACACATACGATGAAATTTTTGGCCCAGAGGAATAAGTATGGCAAAACTGATTATTCTGCCACCTGCGGCCAGGTATTTAAAAGAATTAAACGATAAGCATTTAAAGCTGGCTTATCAAAAAGCAATGGACCAGCTTTTAATTGATCACACCCTGGGCACTGCAAAAACAGGTGATTTGTCTGGCATATTTGGTTATAATATTTATTATAACCAAACGAATTATGAACTTGCCTATCGGATCGAGTATCAAGATGATAAAATAATTATTGTGATCATGGCCGGTACCCGTGAAAATTTCTATCAACAGCTCAAACGTTACATGAAAAAGTAAGAAATAACGCCATCAGAAACGATTGTTTTGATGGCGTTATTTAATGCGAAGTTTTTCAATCAACCCATATTGTAAATAAAAACAAATTTGCGAAAGTAGCTTGACAAAACGTTTACAGTGGTTTATATTAAATCCATACTTACTTGTACGTATAAGTTAAGAATGGAGAATGATCATGGATGGACCCAAAATCGTTTTATTTACCGGATTTCTTGGTTCCGGCAAAACGTCGCTATTGTTACGCTGTGCAAAAAACCTGGCTGAAACAAAAAAACGCAGTGCCATCATTGTCAATGAGGTGGGCGAGATTGGTATTGACAATCTGCAAATGAAAAAAATGGGGTATGCAGTCTGGGAAATATTTGGCGGCTGTATCTGCTGTACCCTGGCCATCAGTTTGGAAGATACCCTCACTCAGTTAATGGCGAATTATGAACTGGATTATATCTTAATTGAACCCTCGGGAGCAGCCGATCCTGCGGCAATCTATCCGGCCCTTTCCCACAGTGGTTTTTCAAAAGAGCAAATCAGAAACGTGATGATTCTTGATCCGACGCGAATTGAGATGTTTGAAGCGGTGTTGGAACCGTATTTGGCGGCGTCGGTACCGCTGGCAGATTTTGCCGTTATCAACAAAATTGATGTCGCTGCGGCAGATGAAATCAAAAAAACAGAAGAGGTGATCAAACAGTATCACCAGGATCTGCCCACGGTGCAAATTAATGTGAAGCACTTAGTTAATGAACAGATCCAAAAAATCATTGGTGGGTAAAAAAGGAGAACGACGATGTATCAGAATATTTTTGAAACACTGGCCATTGAGACAACGCTGACGTTACGACAGGCGGGGTCGAGTAAAAAATGGCAGGAAATCGGCTGCTTTTTTTTAGAAAATTATCTTGAGCAGTTAAGCAAGACCGAAAATTTCATGATTGGACATATCAAAGCGATTATTGAATTGGGAGATGATCGTTTTATTCGTCTCAGCAGTGTCGCTTTGAATAAACCGGTAAACTGTGAGTTCAATGGAACCGACAGACAAAATAGCAAAGGCCACCTGACCTTTAATGCCATTGTATCCGGGGTCGATAAAAAAAGGAATCTGCAAAATTTTCATCTGGCCCTGGCACGAACCTGTAGTGTGTATGAAATGCTGACTGACTATCGGGAAAGCAATCAACCTGAAGCAACAAACCATAGCTGTGGTGAAGTTGACTGTCCGGTTTGTCACGACAATCATGAACATGATGAGACCTGTGGGCATTAGCATAATAATCGATTAACATCGATGTTATAAATTAAAACAGGAGGTAGATGCGATGTCAAAAAAACAAAAGACTCCTTAATTCCAGGCATACAGGGATTGCGGCCCTTAATTGGTACTCACGGAAAAAAGGAGATCTCATCAGAATTTTACCATAAATCTGAGTAAATGATAATAGATTTTTACTTGTATATAACGATTGTATTTTGATGGGCATTCTCCAAAGATTATTGATTCAAAAATAGTTGGAGGAATGTAAAAATGGCAAAGATAAGTGAATTGCTGGCAAATCTGGAAATGGATGAACTGATGGAAAGCGTACAGCTTGATTTGGACAATGGACGGGATCCGGTCGAGATTCTAAAGGAGTGCGAAGCCGGAATGGTTAAAGTTGGGGAGATGTTTAGTGCCGGGGACTATTTTGTTTCTGATCTGATGATGTCCGGCGAAATGTTTAAAGAAGTGGGCATAATGCTGGAACCGCATCTGTCGGGCAAAACCGGTGATGTTTTGGGCAAGGTCGTATTGGGCACAGTTGAAGGCGATATCCACGATATCGGTAAAGATCTGGTCTATGTCATGCTTAAATCCGGCGGCTTTGATGTCATTGATGTGGGGGTTGATGCCAAACCGGAAGTGTTTGTGGACGCCTTAAAGGAATCCGGCGCCCCGATTCTGGCGTTGTCGTGTCTGCTCACCACCTGCTATGATTCAATTCTGAATACCGTCAAAGCCGTTGAAGCCGCAGGCTTGAGAGATCAGGTGAAAATTATAATTGGCGGCGGCCCGACGGATGAATCGGTTGTCAGCTATACCGGTGCCGATGCCGTCGGCGATGATGCCCAGTCGGCAGTGCGATTATGTAAGGAGATGTTGTAAGATGGCAAGTCAATTATATGAAGATCGATCACAGAAGATAAAAGATACGGTTAATTTTAAAAATGAACGTGTTACCACCTGTTTTATGGGACAAGCCGCACCGGCTGCCCACATGAATGTGAAAATGAAAGATTTTGCAATGGATGCGGACATTATGATCAAAACAACACTGGACTATATCAATGAAATCGATGCGATTACGCCAGTCGATTGCCTGAACATTGGTGTCAACGGAATGCGTTCAGATCATAGTCTGCCAATGGCTTGGCTGTCAAAGATAAAAATGCCAGGTAGAGAATTGCCGGATGATTCATTATGGCAAGTCGTTGAAACAAATGTCCTCACGCCGGAAGATTATGATGTGATCATTGAACAGGGGTTTGAAACAGTATTTAATCGGATTTTCCCGACTCTTGTGGATATGAATGAATTTCAGGAAAGCATCGCATATCAGCAGAAAAATGGACAGAAAAATGTTGAATTGTTTATAAATAGTGATCTTCCTGTTGTTAATAGCGGCTTTGCAAGTCCACCTTTTGAAGTGTTATGTGGTGGGCGATCCATGTCTCAGTTTTTTATGGACTGCTATAAAATGCCGGATAAAATTGAAAAAGCCATTGAAGTGATGTTGCCGGGTTCAATTCAAAGCATGTTGGCAAGCATCAATCCTCTGAGCGGGACCGGTGCCTGGGTTGGCGGCTGGCGGGGTGCCAGTGCATTGGTGTCACCAAAAATATGGAATCGACTGGTTTGGCCGGGAATGAAAGCCATGGGACTTGCACTCATTGAAACGGATAATATTGCGACCTTCCATCTCGACCAATGCTGGGATCGTGATATTGAGCGGTTTTTGGAAATCCCCGAAAAGAAATCCATCATCAATACTGATGGTATGACCGATCTGCGAAACGCCCGAAAAATACTCGGCGACCATGTGGCGATTATGGGCGATGTGCCAGCACCTTTGTTGGCAACTGGGACAACTCAGGAAGTAAAAGATTATGTTACAAAATTAATTGATGACATTGGTCCCAAAGGGCTGTTTATCACTGCTGGCTGTGATGCTCCGGCCAATACAAAATTTGAAAATATGGTAGCCATGTTTGAGGCCGCCAATGACTGGAAATAGATCGGAGACACCATGATATTTATCGGAGAAAAAATAAACGGCACCCGCAAAGCCATCCAGGAAGCTATCTTAAACCGGGATGCCGACTTCATCAAAAAAACAGCCCTGGATCAGGCCAATGCCGGGGCTGACTATCTGGATGTGAACGCTGGCACCGACCCCTCCCGGGAGCAAGCGGACATGCTGTGGCTGCTGGAGGTCGTCCAGTCCGTCACGGATACTCCCATCTGCATTGACAGTTCAACCCCGGAAGTGATCAAAGAAGCCATTCACGTCGTTAACAAGACGCCAATGATTAATTCCATCAATGGTGATCCTGCTCGTCTGAAGAGTTTTATTCCGTTTATTCGGGAACGGGATTGCGATGTCATCGCACTGGCATTGGATGAATCACAATCCGGGATGCCAAAAACCGTGGCCGAACGGATGGCAGTTTTGGAACGGATTTTTGAGGCCACCCGGGCAGCCGGGATCGCCGATGATAAAGTCTATGTCGATCCGTTGATTATGGCCGTGGCCACCGATCAGCAGGCGGGTCTGGTGGCCTTTGAATCGATCCGGGCCATCCGGGAAACCTATCCGCAAGCCCATATCACCGGGGGGCTGAGCAATATTTCCTTTGGTCTGCCCAACCGGGCCCTGATCAATCGCACCTTTTTGACTCTGGCGGTAGCCGCTGGCATGGACTCGGCGGTGGTCAACCCGGAAAACGTGGCGCTGATCGAATCGCTAAAAGCGACCGAACTGCTGCTGGGTCGGGATCGTTTCTGCCGACACTACACCACTGCAGCAAAAGTTGAATTCAGTAAAAAATAAATAGGCAGAGCCTGGCCCTTTTCCTGGTTACAGGAAGAGGGCCAAACTGCTTAAGCGGGCCAGCAAATGCCGGTAGGCTGATAAAAGCAAATGTGATATAATCATGAATACAAAGTGGAACAGAAGCGTTGAGGGGAAGAAATGAAGGAAAAACTGATTGAACTGATTGCCGACTTAAAACTAAATGAGGCCGAAGAGCTGGCTGACCAACTGATCAAAGAGGGGATTGCCGTCCAGGAGCTATATGATCTGGTGATGGAAGGTCTGGCTGAAATCGGAAAGAAGTATGAAAATGGTGAATGTTATATTGCCGATCTGATTGTTTCGGGGATGATTGCCAAAAATATTTTTGCGGCGGCGAATCTCAAGCAGGGGACCGGTCCAGCAGACAAATCGCTGGGCACGGTTCTGTTTGGAACGATTTTTGACGACATCCACGACATTGGCAAGGATCTGATGATCGATGCCCTGAAAAACCGGAGTATTCACGTTATCGATCTGGGGGTCGATGTGCGGGTGTCAAAATTTGTGGAAGCAGTCAAACGGCATCAGCCGGATATCATTGCCGTCAGCTGCGTCATGACCAATTCGATCCCCTATCTGCAGGAGTTGGGCAAGGCTCTGGAAGCGGAAAACCTGCTTGCCAATCGTCGGTTTTTGTTGGGCGGAGCGGTGGTCAATCAGGATTATGTCAAAATTCCGCAGATTGATTTCATGACCAATAACTTCTATGAGGGCATCCAGTATTGTGAGGTCTACCTGAAGGCGAAAAAGGGAGCGATGGAGGTATGAGTGATGTTTTGTATCTGGCGATCGTGGCCAGTTTAAAAGACAAAATTTTAAAAAGTCAGCTCAAACCGGGTGACATGCTCAATTCCGAAACAGCCCTGATGCAGGAATATTCGGCCAGTCGGATGACCATCCGCAAAAGCCTGTCACTGCTTTCCAACGAAGGTTATATTTATTCGGTTCCCGGCAAGGGTAATTTTGTCTGCAAGCCGGAAGTGGATATTTTTCAGTTCAAGTTCAACAAGTACGATGGCCTCAATATCCACATTGACAATGTCAAGCTGATTTCGGTTAAGGTGCTGCTGCCAGCCAAACAGATCGACCGGATTTTGAAGCTGGAGGACAATCAGAAAGCGGTGGAAGTTAAGCGGATACTCTATTCGGATGACCGGGAAATTGCCATGGAGATTATTTACCTGCCCTACGTTCATCACCAGCCGGTTATTGAAGACATGCTGAAATTTGCCAATTATATGAAGCCGGTGGAAGAAAAGCTGGCCTTCGTGCTGGATAAATCCCTTGACATCACCGTGGTTATGCCTAGTGACGAAGTCCGGGAAACCCTGAATCTGGGGCAAAATGAACCGGTCTTTGAAATCACGGAGCTGATTCGCAATGAGGCGACCCAGCAAATGTTGCAGTATGCCTGGTTTTATGTGAGTCCCCGATACTTGAGCATCAAGGCGGCTACTCCCAAAGACAGCGAAGACAAACGGATATTTTAGGTAGTATCAGCAACTGGCTGCGGCCGCATGCTGGCCAGTAGCCTGGCCTGCGCTTTAAATGCGGCAATTACGGCAGTAATTTAGAATCGAATCAGGAGGAATGAAATGAAAGAATATCTTAAACAGGGTGAATTTACTGAAATTGCAGCACTGAGAGATCGGTGTGACATTCAGATCACTGAAGAGGTCCGGGATCGCTGTGCCGACAATTACTGCGGGTTTTACGGCAAAAACCACATGTGTCCGCCAGCAGTGGGCGATCTTGATTATTACCGCCAGCTGATTGCCAGCTACGACCAGGGACTGGTCTTTTCCAAAGCCTATCCGGTGATGTCCCGAAACGATTACCAGGGGATGCTGGCTGCCGGGATGGCCTTTCGGGAGATCATTCAGGATATTAACCGGCAAGCTAAAGCCGATCATCAGGATTGTCTTTTTTTTACGGCCGGAACCTGCGGTATCTGTAAAAAATGTGCCATCCTCGATGACAAACCCTGCCGGTTCCCGGATCAGGCCATTCCCTCGCTGGAAGCGGCCGGAATTGATGTGGTGGGACTGAGTCGGGATCTGGGGATGAAGTATAATAACGGCGCCGACAAGGTGACCTATTTCGGCCTGGTTTTGTATCGGTAGCGGGAACTTTGACTGGCGGGATCACGCCCCAGTCTTTTGTAGAGGCCCTGAGCCGTCAGGCTGACGACGAAAATGATTGATAAAACTAAAAAACCATGCGATGATAAGCCTAGTAAAAGGATGGAGGAAAAAGTATGAGTAAATCAAAAGCAAGAAAGATCTGGTTTAACCGGGTCTTTCTTGCGTTTTGTGATCGCTTGATGATGAGGCGGTTTGAAGGATCAGTGGCTCAGCTTTGTTCATGATATGATTTAGTATAATCGATATAAATAAGAAAAGCTGTTACCATGGTAACACAGTTGGGATGAAAATAAGAAAAAATGACACACTTGACTTATTATCCAGCCCCGTAAGATTTTGATGTCCGGTTCGTTACAAAATACTGCGACCGTGATATAATAAGAATTAAATTTTGTTAAACGTTATAAAGCTCGACAGTGCGCAAATCAGGCGAAGGAATTCAAAAGGATAACGCTCAGGTTACGAGCGAGGGGAGAAAAAGATGTATAAAATAAGCGAGTTAACAGTCGACGATTATCTGAAAAAAATGGCAGTGTGTGATTTCCCGGGGCCAGCAGCCGGGAGTGCGGCGGCAACGGCCGTGGCCATGGCAGCAGCCCTGCTGGAAATGTCTTGTGATGGCAGTCTCAGAAAAAACGGCGATAATCCGCTGCTGGCAGAATCCATTGCCCTGGCGGCCGAGCTTCGTCAGGCTGGTTTAAACTTGGCTGATGTGGATATGGCCGCTTATGGCCGGGTGATCACCGCCGCCAAAAATAAAGCCACTGACCGGGAAGCTTATGAAACGGCCATGAAAGGCGCCACCGAGCCCTTCATGGCGATTCTCAGGCACTGTCACCGCCTCCTCGGGCAGATTGAAAAAGTGATCAAAGGCAGTTTTTCCAGAGTGCTGGGGGATTTGGTTGGCGGGGCCTATCTGGCTGAGGCGGCAGCAGCGGCATCCAAGTCAGGCATTGATGTCAATCTGATGCTGATTGGTGATCGCGCCTATCAAAGCCGCTATCAGACTGAAGCGAAAGCTCTTTATCAGGCCTGTGTCAGCCTGAAAGTGGAGATTCTTGGTCAGGTTTTTTCAGGGTCTTCGGCAGACCTTCAGCCTGAGGCCAAAGCGGTGCTGGATTTCTGGTTTGACCCCGCCAATCAGCCCTACTGGTTTTTGAAAAATGAGGCCTTCGATATGGTGATCAGAAGGCAGTTTTACGATTGTTGGGTGGCGGCTGGTAAGGGTCTTTTAGCGGACTGGCGGGACACCATCGAGGGACGGCTGGCCGAGATTATCCTGCTGGATCAGTTTTCCAGAAACTTAAACCGTGACGATTCCAGGGCCTTTGCCCAGGATGCCATGGCCCTGACGCTGGCCCAGGAAGCCGTCCGCCATCCGGATTATCAGCGACTGGATCCGCTCCGGCAGCGGTTTGTGCTGATGCCCTTTATGCATTCGGAGTCGGCTGGCATTCATCAGCTGGGGCTGCCGCTCTTTGAAGCCCTGGGCGATCCCAAAACCCTGGAATATGAAATCCGGCATCAGCAGATCATTGCTCAGTTTGGTCGTTATCCCCATCGCAATGAGGTCCTTAAACGGGAGTCTACAGCGGCTGAAATGGCCTTCCTCAAACAACCAGGCAGCAGTTTTTAGGCGCTTTAGCGGATCAGCTATTAGCAGCGGTCGCACCCCGCTGTGATTTAGCCAATGACAAAAATAGATGGCACTAATTCCAGGCCATTTTGACAATTACGATGCTGCGAAAAATAGCGGCGGAATGGAGAATATTTATGAAGCAATGCGATTTACCTGAAATTTACAGTAATCAGGATGCGATTTTAATGGCCGGTTTTTGTTACCAGACCTACCTTTTTTATGATCAACAGCAACTGGTGCTGCCAGTTGGTTTTGAACTGCGATCTTCATTTAAGGGGATGGCTGGCGTGACGGAAAAAACGCAAGAGAATTTTGGTTATATTGCGGAGTCGAAAGACTCCTTAGTGCTGGCTTTTCGGGGAACCGATTCAACCCCCAACCTGGATTCTGATCTGGATCTTTTTCAGATTCCCTTTCCTTATGTAAAAAATGCCGGACTCTGTCACCGGGGGATCACCCGGATCTATCAGTCACTCCGGGAGGAAGTGCTTGACCAGCTCAGCCAATTGCCTCAGGACAAAAAATTCTATATCACCGGCCATAGTCTGGGTGGTGATCTGGCCATTATGGCGGCCCTGGACTTGGCTGTCAATAGCAACCGAAAGGCCATCATTGCCTATACTTATGCCGCTGGCAGACCGGGTGATCGGGATTTTGCAGCGGCTTACAAGGCCCAGGTTAAAAACAGTTTCCGGATTTATAATGTCCATGATTTTATCCCAACCCTGCCAGCAGCCGAATATCCGCCGCCCTTTACCGAAACCGGTCTGGTTTATGAGCACGTGGATGTTGCAGTGCCGATTGCTTTCCAGATGAACAATCTGTTTTTAAATCATCGGATCAATTATTATTTCCAGAAGCTGGGCGAACAGGATCACAATTATTTCCGGCAACTGCAAAGCAGCAGCCCGGGTTTTGGTCCGGAGGCCATTGACTTGTCGGCATTGGCTGCGGCAATGGCTAATAATTAGGATAAGGCTTTAAAAAGGAAGGGAAAAACACATGCAGGATCGAATTACCTTATGCGGTGATAATTGTACCTATTGTCCCCGCTTCAATGCTGATACCGAAGAAGAACTGAAGCAGGTGGCCGAACTGTGGCATTACCTGGGATGGCGGGACCGGGTGGTTCCAGCCGCGGAAATGAAATGTCCGGGTTGCAATCCCGACAAACAATGTGCCTACGGTCTCATCGACTGTACCTGGGAACATGGGGTCAGACACTGCCAGCAGTGTGTAGAGTACCCCTGTCAGAAGATTGAAGCGATGCTGACAAAATCCCGAAAATACAAAACCATCTGTCAGGAAATTTGCAATGATCAGGAATACGCTGTGCTGGAAAAAGCCTTTTTCAAAAAGCACATCAATTTAAGTAAAAATGATAATTAACTAAAACCGCCCATGGTGCTGCTTTGCGCGCCATGGGCGGTTTTTATTCACTGGCTGTATCGTTTTAACCCCGGGGCTTAAAACGATACGCTGCCGATCTAAAGTAACCAGTTTACGGCTGGCTGATATCGGTAATCGTCCCATCGGCAGCATATTGCATCAGACGCACGGCTGAGGTATCCTTACCGGATTCAATCACCACAAAGGTCATATCGGCCCCCAGCAGATTTTTATCAATCCAGGTGCCGCTGTTAACATAGGTTTTCTCCCGGTTGTACCCTTGGCTAAAGGTGTTGTACACCGGCACATGGGTGTGTCCAAAGACAACGATATCAACCGTAGGATCGACATTGAAATACTGGGTCACCGCCTGCTCATCACAGAAGGTGGGATCCTGAGCCCGGGCAGTAGCTTCGGCATAGGGGAGTTTGACGGCAACGCCGTTGGCATCCTGGAGGGCATCCCAGCGTCGTTGAACGTTGGCGTATAAAGCGGCACTGATGGTGCCGTCAGCCTGAAGCGTTGGCAGCAAATCGGAAAGGGCAAAGCTGTCGTTGTAGCCATCGACATCAAGGTTGATAACCGGCTCAGTAAAACCGGCGTTGATCGGGAAGGTTTCGATGGTACCAGCCCAGGTCTGGTAATAGGCATAGGCACCCAGCTGATCAATGTTATCAGATGCTGGTTTTGCTACCTCGGGCAGCGTAAGCTTGGGAGCGGACTTACCTTCGGCTACCGAGGTGGCAGCGACCCGGGTAAAGAAATAGCCTGGCGGCAGAATCGAGGGATAAGCACCGGTGAATTCTTTATTGGACAAAGTATCCGGGGCACAGAAGGTGTTATAGCGGTGGCCATGCTCAATGACAATTTCCGAACGGGCGCCGGTTCGATAGGTGCCCAGACCAGCCACATCCCGGATCTGTTTAATCCCGGGGATCAGTTCGGCCAGCAGTTCATCGGTTAACAGCAGGTCGTGATTGCCGGGAACATAGGTCACCGTGACGCCGCTCTTGATCAGTGTTTCGAGGGCAGCAACGATCTCAGCATTATTTTCGGCAACTTTTTTAAAGAAGGCCTTCAGTTCGGTGGGGCCGGTATAGCTCACCGGAACAAACCACTGATCAAAAAGGTCGCCATCAATGACCAACTCATCAATCTCGCTGCTGTTTAATTGCCCCAGAAAGGACACCAGCGCCGCTTTGTTTTTAGTTGTTTCAGAAAAGCTGTCATCAATCCCCAGATGGAGATCGCTGATGACAACAACCCGGCTGGCGGTATGGGCGGCATCATTTTCCCAGAGGGGCAGTGAATCAGCCTGCCTGGTCGGCGTGGCGGCACAGGCGGCCAGCGAAACAATCAGTACAGGAACAAGGGACAGTAACAGTCCGGACTTTAATGATTTCATAAAGAATTCTCCCTTTTTTATTTTGCATCCTCTTCGCTCATTGCTCTTAAAATATAAACCCCGGCAGCGAAAAATACGCAATTGTTTGTTGAATTATAACAGAAATGGGAACAGTTGAAAAGTCATTGATTGTTATATCGAGCCAGGTTGTTTACGATCATGTCACCAGAATTAAAGAGAAAAGCCGTAAAAGCAGTAGCCCTTGTTTGGCTGTTGCGCTATAATACGGATAAAGGTGCGTTTTACAATGCCATAATGGCAGACATCAAGGAAGGCGGAGTAACACAATGGGAGGATTTTTAAAACTAGAGGGTAAGGCCCGGGATGATTTTTATCAGGCCAAGTACGATTATTACAAACGGTTCAATTTGGGAGTATTGTTTGCCTCGGCCTTTATGTTTCTGATTCTGTTTGTGGCCGACTGGCAGGTTGATGGGGCGGCGTTGGGGCGTTCTTTCCTGATTCGCAGCTCGGTGGTGGTGCCGATGTTGGTTGTTTTTTGGGCCTATCAGAAAATTAACAACTACAAAATTATGGGGATACTGACCTACCTGATGGTTCATGCGATGATCTGGGGCAACATCTGGGCGGGGTCGTATCTGGCGGATCAGTCCTATGTCAATGAGGGCTTTCTGATCATGAGTCTGGTGCTACTACTGGTCTCTTTTGCGGCACCGCCATTTGTGGCTATCATTGGCCAGCTGGGGCTGATCGGGGATATTTTGCTGGCAGATCATCTCTATCATTTTGAAAACATCAATGCCATTTTGACCTTTAATATCCAGGTCATTGTGCTGCTCTGTCTGGTTGATTTTATTATTGCAGGTTTTTATTACGACCACTACATCACCCAGCGCAAGCTGGAATTTGCCCTGTTTCACGACCCCTTAACCCAGGTCTTCAACCGCCGTCAGTTACACAAGATTATGGGAGAAGGTCATGATCTGACCTTTTTGAGTGACGCCATTGCAATCCTGATTATGGATATTGATCATTTCAAACTGGTCAATGACCGCTACGGCCATGACGAGGGAGATCGAATTTTGCAGTTTGTGGCGGACTGTATCCGTAACAGTTTGCGGGGGCCGGATATGGTGATGCGTTGGGGCGGCGAAGAATTTGTGGTGATTCTGTTTGACTGTCCGGCTGATCAGGCGATGGCGGTGGCGGAGCGGATTCGCAAGTCGGTGGAAAAATCGGTCAATGGTGTTTGTGCCATTACCATTTCCTTAGGGGTGGCCATCTATGCCGGGGGTGACTGCTTTGAGACCATTAAGCAAGCTGACAGTGCCCTTTATGTTGCCAAGCGACAGGGTCGTAATCAGGTGGTCAGCTATGAAGCACTGGATGAGAAACTGCGTCAGGAAGTGGCAAGAGCCCGGCAGAATGAGGTCTGAACGAACTTTATTGCCGTCTTGGTGCTGAAAGCGTTGACACAAAAATCAGGATGTAATATAATACACTAAATTTAACCGGTAAAGTTTTTAGATTCTTAATTTAATTTGCGAGAATTAAAAGCTGCGGATAAAAAGAAAAGAGTGTAGGAGAGCGTCTTGGAAAAGAAAAGAATTAAAATTGCGATTTTGTCGATATCATCACTATTGATGATATCGATGACTGCTTCAGCCATTCTGGCCGATATTCAGGCCTACTTTGTGGGGGTCGATCCATCCCTGATTTCGATGGTATTGACCATTCCCGCCTTGATGGGCCTGGTGTTTGCCTTTGCATCAGGGCCCTTGTCGTTGCGACTGCCCAAGAAAAGCCTGGTCATTTTTGGTCTGGTCTGCGGCCTGGCTGGCGGGATGATTGCTCTGCTGTTCGGGTCAACCAGTATTTATGTACTGTTGGCTTGCAGTTTGCTGCTGGGGATCGCTCAGGGGATGAACTCGACCATGTCGATGGCCTTGATTGCCGATTATTTTGTGGCCGAGGAAAGTGGTGCGTTGATGGGGCTGCAATCAGCCTTTGTTAATGGTGGCAGCATGGTGCTGCTGTTTAGCTCGGGGATGCTGGCCGGAATTTCCTGGCAGATGTCCTATCTGGTTTATCTGGTTTTTATACCGGTCATTGTGATTGTCATGAAAAATCTGCCCCGGGATCATGCTCCGGCACATGCTGCCGACACCCATCAGGAAAAAAGTGCCAGGCTGAATGGCCGGGTCTATTTTACGGCGCTGACCATGTTTTTGTTTGGGGTTTTCCTTTTTGTGTTTCAAACCAATGTGGCCATGTTTGTGGTCGGGAATGGGTTGGGGGATGCTTCTACCAGTGGACTGATCAACACCGCCATGTCAGCTGCCGGAATGCTCACCGGAATTTTGTTTGGCCGGATGCAGCGGGTACTTAAAAAACTGGTTATTCCGGTATCCTTACTGGTTGGCGGTTTGGGGATGCTGCTGATCTTTATGCTGGGTAGTCTGCCATCACTGTTTATTGGCGCCATGTGCTGTGGTTTTTGTCTGGCTACCATTAATCCGGCGGGAACCTTTCAGGCCGCCAACGCCGTCCATCCCTCCATCAGTTCGCTGGCCATTGCCGTCGTCACGGCATCCACTAGTGTCGGCATTTTTGTCTCGCCGATTCTGTCCAATGGGGTGGCCAATCTGACTGGCGGTGGCATTGAGATCAAGTTTTTGCTGGCGGCTGTCGGGCTGGCGGCAGTGGGATTGATGTCGTTTGTTGGCAATGCGATCATGGATAAAAAAGAAGCCTAAGTAACATTCATAGTGACCATAAAAACCTCCTGGATTTGATTGTTAATCCAGGAGGTTTTTGTTGTGTAACATTATTCAATTTGGAAATAAGGTTTAAAGGTAAAGGGCACCTGTTTGAGCACTTCTTTACTTTCGGCCAGAATGGCATCGATACGTTCTTTATCTACATTCATCAGGACAAAATTGAGCCGTGCGATATAATCCAGACAGTCTTCCTGGGTACAATTAAATTCGCCCCGGTCATAGGCCCACAAAACGGAAAAAGAGGCACCTCTGGCTGCATTGGCAATCATTGCAAGTTCATCCGTATCGGCATTAACGTTCAGATGATAACGGCGATCATGGATTTTATAGAGGCGGATACTTTCCTGACTGAAGAGATCTTCATATTTGTCATCGGCTAATTCTTTTAAAAAGCGCATCGCTTTGGGATCGGCCAGAAACATCTGGTTATAGAGCCGAATTTCTACGGCGGTGCTGACCTGCAGATCTGCTTTTCGTTCTTTAAAATAGTCGGTATAAAGTTTCAGAGCCACTTTATTCTTAAGTTCAAAGAGAAAGGTATCGCTGACGGCCCGGGCCAGACTGGATTTCGATTTATAGTAATAGGAAATCAGGGGCTTGGTAATTTCACAGATTGCGGCAATCTGATCCAGATAGGTTTTTTTATAGCCCTGTTCATAAAATAACTGGCTGGCTACCTGGAGGATCTGTTCTTTTTGGTTATTCATGGTCATCTCTTTCATAATGGTATTTTGGGGTATCATTTTATTTTAACACTTTTAATAAATAGATGCAAATAAATTATATTTAACCAGTTAAAATTAAATAAATGTAAAATGTATTGACTTTTCGTAAAAAACCGATTACAATACATTTATTGAACCGGTTAAATCAAACGATCTGGGACGGTAAGTCTTATAAAAACCTCATTAACATGAGATGGAAGCCGTTATTATGCGTTTCGACAGAAATGATTAGATTGTCATAAAAACGGCCAAAATTATCCAGATCTGCTTATTTCGTAAGAACATTGAATTCATTTAACGGGAGGAAGGGAGATGTAAGGTAATTGTGGGTGTGCCCCGGTTACACCGGAAGAGGCTGTTGACGTTGGTGCTGATGGTTACGCTCCGGATGCTGACAGTGCCGCAGCAAAAGAAAAAGAACTGGTAACAGCATAACGTTCACCGACAAAATAGATTTCAGTCAAGTTGACATCACGGAAATCGTAAACACGTAAATTTGTGGTTTTTTTAATCACTTGAATCACAAATAAAATTAAAAGGAGGAAAAAATGAAACAACAAGTAAAACCAATCTCTACCTTTACAATTTTGGCCATGGCGTTTTTCGGAATGGGTGTCGGAACCATTACTCCGGCTCTGAATGCAATTTTTGTACAATTCTCAGATCTTCCGATTACCACGCTTTTGCTGGTATCAACACTGCCCTCATTAACCGTAATTCCCGCAACCCTGATTGCTGGGTCGGTCGCTGGTAGCAAGGTTAAATACCGAACCCTGGCAGTACTGGGGATGACACTCTTCGTCCTCGGTGGGGTCGCCCCCTATTTTGCCACCGACTTCTCCGTTATCCTGATTGAGCGGGCCGTCTTTGGGATCGGTCTGGGGATCATGTCACCACTGGCCAATTCACTGGTTATGGGTGTTTATGAAGGCGATAAGGTCGCAACCATGACGGGTATGGTCACCCTGGCCATGAATATCGGCGGGATGGTTCTTCAATTTATGGGCGGCTATTTTGCCGGGATTGGATGGAATTACAGCTTCCTGCCTCATGCGCTGGGTATAATCTCACTACTGCTGGTTATTTTTTTCCTGCCAGAGCCTGCGCAAGCACCGGTTACCGCGGAAACCCAGAAAGCACCTAAAGAAAAACTGCCGGTTAAATTGTTTATCATCGTTCTGGTATATGGGATCTATACCCTGTCAGTTTATCCGATGCTGGTTAACATGTCGACCCTGATTGTCGAACGTGGCATGGGAACGACTGCCACCGCCGGTATTGTTCTGGCCCTTCTAACCATCGGCGGCATGGTCGCTGGTTCGGTTTTTGGCAAACTGTTTAAAATCTCCGGCCGCTTTATCATGGCGGTTGGTTATGCTCTGGCGGCAATCGGTTTCGCCCTGGTTGTTTTTGCCAGCAATATTGCGCTGTTGTCAGTCGGTGTTTTCATTGAAGGCTTTGCCATGTCAACGCTGATTCCGGCCAGTATGATGCTGATTTCAATGACCGTTAAACCATCGCAGATGGCTTTGGGAGTATCCTTCTTTATGGCCGGGATGAACCTCTTCGGTTTCCTGTCAACCTATTGGATTGGCGCCATTGCTGGTATTACCGGTGATGCGGTAACAGCGCCAATTGCCGTTAGTGTCGCTGTGACAACCGTATTCTTTGTGATCTTCCTGATTGTCAATCCATTAAAAGGTGGGGCACCAATGCCTGAGGCACCGCAACAGTCCTAAAGTAAACAAAAAAAATAAAAAAAGAGCCACTCATTTCGGTTATGAAAGGGGTGGCTTTCTTAAAGTCGTTGAAGATCGTATCAAACGCCTGGATCAAGGCGTTTATAAATAGTGGTCGTAGCTGGAATAGGTGCCCTTAATGGTGTCATCGGCAAAGTCATTCATGGCCAGATTATAGTTGGAAAGAAACAGCTGCTCATAGGCTGAAAGTTTGTTTTTGCTGGTATTGAGACATTCCCGGCACTGATTGTCGAGGGTTTCGGGAATTTCAATATCCGCCGTTTTGTGAACCTGGCTAAAATCGATGCCGGTCAGATTACAGTGGTTTTCGATGTTAATCTCCGTCCAGAGGCTCTTTAAATATTTCAGGCAGCTTTTCTGGGGCTGTTCAAAAAGGTATTTTAGCTGAGAGGGATTAATATGCTGAGTGATTTTGGTCATCGTCTTTTCCAGATCAGACAGGGTAAAAGCATTATTTAAAGTATATTGGTTCATGTTATTCTCCTAAAATATGTGATTAACCAAGCGGCTAAATCAGGATAAGGGACACTGATCAGTCAGTGGCCAAGTTATTTTTTTCAATCATCAGCAACTCCGTATTGTCATGTTGCCTGATTGGTATCTTAATCATAGCAGATGAATATGAACTTTATGTTAACAACAGATTACGATTTTATGAAGATTTAAGCGGCAACTGGTATGTGTTGTAAGAAATCTTCTAAGTACCCCCAGATTATTGGCGGGTGAGCAAAGTTGTAAACGCAAAGGGATAAATAAAAAGAACCATTTGGGAAGTTCGTGGTAGAATTGCCCAAATGGTTCTTAATTTTTGATGTAAAAATATAAATAATGGGGATTATTCCCTATTTACTGGAAAAAATTGCAATGGCATCGCTCATGAACTGGGCCAGGCCCTCGGCATGGCTGTCGATGTTTTCTTTGAAGCGCTCATCGTGAACATACATCAGCCCCAAGCCAGCCAGGATTTCTTTTGTACAGTCATAGTAGTGTCGGGTAATGTTGTCTTGCCACTGGGCAACCAGCTCCTGAACCACCGGGTCAGCGGCATCTTTATTCATATTGGCAACAAAGCCGGCATAGATGGCTTCTGTTTCATTGTGGATGGCTTCCCACTGATCCGGGCTATAGCCATTGGTTTTTTGCTGGCTTTGGCGGTAGGCGTCTGTTTTGCCCCAACGTGTTTTTACCTCGGTTTCGTATTGTTTCTTGTTCGCTTCAATTTCACTCATATCAAATGGTTTAAAATTCATGGTTTTTTCTCCTTCTAATTTTTGGTCCAGCAAGGCAATCAGTTTGTCTAGACGGTGTCGTTTGAGCAGCAGCAGGTGGCGTTGCTTTTTAAAGGCATCCATTTCGTCATAGTTGGGGTCGGCCAGAATCCCTTTGATTTCCTGGATCGAAAAATCCAGTTCCCGTAAGAACAGAATATTCTGGAGCTGGGCCAGATTGGCCGCGTCATAGTATCGATACTTATTTTCGGTGATCTCACAGGGAATCAGAATTCCTTCACGATGGTAGTAGTGAAGGGTGCGCACACTGACCCCGGTAAGCGTCGCCACTTCCTTAACCGTCATTTTCATTTACTTCTCCTTGCTGGTATTTGTCGGCTCGGTTTTCCCTGACCTGCTTCTATCATAAGCTATGACCTAAGGTTAGAGTCAAGCGGGAAATAAAAAAAGTTTTCGTCAGTCTGAAAATATTTGCAACCAGTGAGATTGATTGTATCTGGTTTATTGATCTATTTACAGCTTTATGTCATAATAGAGAAGAGTTTATTGAGATTAAGAAAGTGACAAAAAAGAAGGAGATTAAAATGGGTAAGACAATAGCTGAAAAAATATTTGATGCACATCGGGTAGACGAGCCATTTCCAGATACACATGTGTTAAAACTGGACCGGGTTTTCTGTCATGAAATCACCACACCAATTGCCATCACCGATCTGATGGCCCGGGGGATGGATCGGGTTTTCGATCCCGAAAAGATCAAGGCCGTGATTGACCATGTCACCCCCGCCAAGGATTCCAAAACCGCCGAACAGGGCAAAATCCTCCGGGATTGGGCCCGGAGACATGACATAAAGGACTTTTTTGATGTGGGCAGAAACGGCGTCTGTCACGCCATCTTCCCGGAAAAAGGATTTGTCCGACCCGGCTACACCATCATCATGGGCGATTCACACACCTGTACCCATGGGGCCTTTGGGGCTTTTGCCGCCGGAATCGGTACCACCGATCTGGAAGTTGGGATTCTAAAAGGAGTTTGCGCCTTTCATTTTCCTAAAACCATTAAAATTGTTTTAACCGGGTCCCTGCAACCAGGCGTTTATGCCAAGGATCTGATCCTCTTTATCATTAAAGAGCTGACTGTGAACGGTGCAACCAATATGGTCATTGAATTTACCGGTCCCGTTGTCGATGCGATGTCGATGGAATCCCGGATGACTTTGTGCAATATGGCCATTGAAGCCGGTGGCACCTGCGGGATCTGCTATCCGGATATGACCACCGTCGATTATCTCTGGGACTTCATCCAGGACGAATTCGCTACCAAAGAAGACGCTCTGGCCGATTATTCTAAATGGGTTTCCGATGCGGATGCCGACTACGAACGGGTGCTTACTTACAATGTCTCACAACTGCAACCGATGGTTACCGTCGGTTACAAACCCGATCAGGTCAAAACCGTGGCCGAAGTGTCCGGCACCAAAGTTGATCAGATCTATATCGGTAGCTGCACCAACGGCCGGATTGAAGATTTGCGGATCGCCGCGAAAGTTCTCAAGGGCAAAAAAATCAGCGATACCGTCCGCGCCATTGTCAGCCCGGCGACCCCAGCCATTTATTCGCTGGCTTTAAAAGAAGGCATCATCGAAATCTTCCAGGATGCTGGTTTCTGTGTCACCAACCCGACCTGCGGCGCCTGTCTGGGGATGAGCAACGGGGTCCTGGCTGAAGGCGAAGTCTGTGCCTCCACCACCAACCGTAATTTCAACGGCCGGATGGGTAAGGGCGGCATGGTTCATTTGATGAGTCCGGCCTCGGCAGCAGCGGCAGCCATTAGCGGAACCATTGAAAATTCCGACTTATACAAAGCTTAGAAAAGGGGGAAGGACATGAAGACATTTACAGGAAATGTATTATTTTTAGATCGTAGTGATATTAACACCGATGAGATCATCCCGGCCAAATATCTGACCGAAATTACCAAAGAGGCCTTAAAGCCCAATCTGCTGGAGGATCTGGTCTTGCCCGGCTTTTCCCGGGCTGATACCGAGGATAAGGCGGTCATTGTGACCCGGGAAAACTTTGGTTGCGGTTCGTCCCGTGAACATGCCCCCTGGGCCCTGGAAGTCAATGGCATCAACGTCGTGATTGCCGAAAGTTTTGCCCGGATTTTTAGACAGAACATGTATAATTGTGGGATGTTTGCCATTGAATTACCCAAAGCAACCATCGATGGACTCTTTAAAGACTATGCCGGGAAAGCCGTGACCATGGAAATTGATGTCGATGGCAGCCAAATTGTGATCCAGGCTGATGGCAAATCCGAAACCATTGATTTTGCCGTCGGCGAATTTGACAAAACCCTGGTCAAAGAAGGCGGCTGGGTTGGTTACGCCGATAAGAATTACTAGAATCAGCCGGTATTAAATTAAAAAAAAGTTTCATAGAAAATAATAAAAGACTGCCAAACCTTTGGGTTAGCAGTCTTTTTTGTGGTTAGTTACAAATTGATTAACAGTAAATGGCAGCTCTTAATGTAAGTTGCTTAAATTAATAAAGCACCATCATAAAGAAACCGACTTTTTTGTCGCCGCCGTTATAGGTCATTCCCAGTTTTCGTGACATCGTGACAATATCCATTCCGCTACCCTCTAAAGAATAACGGCGCTCGTCCGGAAAACGGCAGTCTTCGCCAGTTTTAGCCGAACATTCGGCACAGAGATTACAGCCGCCGGGACCGGCAATCATCACCGGTTCGTTCTCCAGTTTATCCCGGAGCTGATCAAGTAAGGCCAGAACCGCAAGGGTACTCGTTTCCATTTGCTCATAATACTCCCCCAGAAACATTATTTTATTGAGGATGATGGCGTGGTCGTATTTTAAAAAGCGGGCTTTATTTTCGTCCATGTCGCCGGAAAGCGGGGGACAGGAGTAATTCTGGCCGTAATTGCCACAGGTGTTGGCCTTGCAGCTGGCAAACACAGCGTCAGCAAAGATTATCTCAGCTGAGGTAATTTCCTGGTACTCGTCGAAACCGACTTCATTGATGGCGGTGATAATTTTGTCTTTTAACATTGTTCCTCCACAGATTATTTAGGATTAAAAATTGAATAGCTTGTTAAAAATGAATTACATTTAAATTGTTAATGCAATTTTATTACAAACCTTTCCTGTTGGCTATAAATAAGTCAATTATTTTTAAAAAAAGGCTGATAGTAAATATTTTTGTCTGAAGTCCGGAGCTTGTCCTGATCATGACATTGTTGATAAAGATTCATAATGGCAGCATTAGGAGGTTGGTTCAACTCTGATTGGAGCAGAGCTTTCAGATGCTGATAATGTTTCATGAAGGCATCATTATTTTTCTCGAAAATATAAATTTTTAAAAGCATTTCATGGTAGGTTTCGTTAAGAATGTCTAAATCGATGAGTTTGAAAATGATGCGACGGCAGGATGGGTAGTCATGAATTAAAAAATAATAGCGAGCCAGGGTATATAAAGTTCTTTCAAAAAGAGCACGGTAGTCAGCCCGTTGGGCAGCAGCCCAGAGATAATCATTTTCCTCAAGAAAATCCCCCCGATAAAGACGGATGCCAGCTTCGATTTTGCGAATTGATTTCTTGCTGAGTGATTCCACTACGTCTATCGTTTCCAACACCTGAACGATTTTTAGGACGTTCTGGGGGGTGACTTCCATCTTGATCATCGCCTTATATTCTTGTAGATCAGAAGAATAATCCGGAAGAGAAAAGCAATACGACCCATTGATCAGTTGCCAATCAAAGGCGATGTCATGAGCTTTGAGGTCCTTTTTTAAATTATAGAGGGTGGTATGCAGATATTTGGCAGCTTTATCGCCATCAGTTTCTAGCCAGAGGGCATCGATAATACTATTTCGGGAAACACATAGCTGATCATGTTGTAGCAGAAAAGCAAGCAGTTCTTCAGTTTTGGTGGTTCGCCATTTGACTGGAAGGGTAGAGCCGCGCAGAGTGACCAAGAATTTACCGAAAAAATGAATGATTAGTGCCGGCTGGGTATGTTGGCTCTCTTCCAATTCTCTGATCTTTCCCTGTTGGGTTAAGATAACGTTAAGAAGGTGGTTTTCATAATTTTTTCGTTTTGTTATATCCCGGGTAATACCGACGACTATCGCTCCAGATTGTTCATCGTCGCAGACAAGGTGGGTTGAAATTTCCACGGGAATGATGGAGCCGTCTTTGCAGTATTGTTCATACTCCCCCAGACTACTGACAATTTCAGGTCGACGGTCACCGGTGATGAAATGATGGTAGCGTTTAATTTCTTCATTCATTAGTTTCTGTAAACTTTTCGGGGAAAAGATTTTGTCAATTGGCAGATTCATCACCTCGTCGACGGTCCAGCCCAGTTGGGTAAAAACGGCCGGGCTGATATAAATAAATCGGGTCGTTGTGATATCAAATACCCAGAAACAGTCAAAGGGGTTGTCCAATAGAAATTTCAGCTTTTCAATGTTAAATGGTGGTGAATTATTCAAAATTTTATCCTCCATTGATTATTCGATAAATGACCAAAGTTGCTGTTGAGAATTTGTTGAGTCATCTATAGTATAATGCCATTTGCAATGGCTTTCAAGTGTAAATCGGAATTAATCCTAAAAATATTATTTTACTAACATTTTCTGATGATCGGTCGAAAAGAGTATTATCAGGAACTGTCGTGGAATTTATTTGCGTTTATATTAAGCTTATCTGCAAAACAACTACTCAAGAGAATTGTTAATTTTATCATGGGTCAATTATTAATGCTGAAAAATCTTTTTAAAAGGAGCAAAAAAATGAAGACAAAAAATCAAACACCAACAAACAATCACGATGGCCAAGCAAACTTCGTCGTAAAAACGCGCCTGTCAGTCAAGTTGATTCTAATGACGGTTCTGATTCTGACAGCAGCCATTATCACCCTGGCTATCCTGGTCATTAATACCGGGGCCAAGATCATTGACCAGGGTAGCGAAGCTGATGCTCTGGAATACGTGGAAGAAGCGGCCAATCACATTGGTCAGGCCATTGCTGGCAATCTGGCCACCTTAAATGAGGTTGCCCGACGCGAATCGATTACCAGTATGGACTTTGCCACTCAGGCGGCAGCCCTTGCCGATAGTATGGAACGGCTGGGTTACCAGGATATTGCCGTTATGGATTTAAACGGCCATGCCAAATATCTGGTTGACGGCGGCGAGTTTGATTCCTGGGGCGAATTCTGGTATGAAGAAGGGTTTTAAGGCAATAACAGTGTCTCCGATGTGGCTATCAGTAAGGTCACCAAGGAACCGGTGGTTTTTGATGTTGCGCCAATTATGAAGAATGGTCAGGTGGCCGGGCTACTGGTTGGTCGCCGGGATCCCACCTTTCTTAAGAATATCGTCAATAATCTGGGTGACGGAACCAATAAATATGGCATGGTGATCAGTGAGAATGGCGTAATGATGGCCCATCCCAACGATCAACTGATACTGGATCAGACCAACGTCTTTGACAACATCGAAAAAGATGGCCCCAACGCCATGGGCGCCCGGCTCAAAGAAATAGCGCCCCAAAGTGTGACCCATATCAGCTATGACTTTAATGGCGATACAAAGCTGGCCTACGTGGCCCCTGTGCCGGGAACCAGCTGGAACCTGCTGGTGACCGAATCGGAAGCGGTGATGTTGGCGCCGATTAATCAGCTGCGTAACACCATAATTATTTTAGGACTGGTGATCATGGTGGCGGGAGCGGCGGTTGCATTTGTTATTTCAAAACGGATCGTTAAACCAGTCCTGGCCGCCAACGGCTTGATCAAAGAAATTTACGACGGCCACCTCAGTCAACGTTTGGAGATCACGTCACAAGACGAAGTAGGCGAGATGACAGATTCCCTTAATCAACTGGCAGACACCCTGCAGTATGGGATTATGGGCCTGATGAAAAAAATCGCTGACGGAGATCTGTCGGCTGATATCATGGTAACAGATCCATTAGATGAAGTGAAACCAGTATTAAAGCAAACCGTTGAAACCATTCGGGCCTTGATTGCCGAAGCGACCATGCTTTCAACAGCAGCTTTAGCAGGTGACTGGAAAACCAGGGGAGATGCTGAGGCTTTTAAAGGCGGTTTTAAAGAAATTGTCGAAGGGGTCAATAACACCCTCGATGCAGTAATTAGCCCTTTGAATGTGGCGGCGGATTATGTGGATCAGATTGGTAAAGGACAAATTCCGGAAAAAATTACGGAAACGTATAATGGTGATTTTAATACCCTTAAGAACAGTATTAATGCCTGTATCGATGGCCTGGGGGCTTTAGTGGAAAGTAATCGGGTCTTGGCAAAAATGAGCCTCAACGACTATTCTGAAACCATGTCCACCAATTATCAGGGCATCTTTGCTGAAATTGGCCATTCCATCAATGATGTCCATACCCGCTTAACCCGGATCGTGGAAATTTCAACCAATATTGCCAATGGCGACATGCGCGATCTGGAAGTCTTGTCAAAAGTTGGCAAGCGTAGTGATAAGGATACCTTAATTCCGGCTCTGGTAGGGATGATTCAGAACATTATCAACCTGGTTGATGAAACCGAAAAAATGGCCAGGATTGCCATTGAAGGTAATTTAAGCAACCGTGGTGATGTCTCCGGATTCCCTGGCGAATACGGGAAAATTGTCACCGGCTTTAACCAGACTCTGGATGCCGTCATTGCTCCCATCGAAGAAGCCTCGGCGACCCTTACCCAATTGTCCCAGGGGAATCTGCATACCAAAATGCAAGGTGATTATCGTGGCGATCATGCTCAAATAAAAGAAGCATTAAATGGAACGATCACATTTTTAAGTGAATATGTTGAAGAAATAACGCATACGCTTGAGCAGATCGGTCAGGGAAATCTGGATCTGGAAATTACCAATGAGTATCTGGGAGATTTCCAGGCCATCAAAACCGCCCTTAATGATATTACCAGCAGTCTCAGTACAACCATGTCCGACATCAACGATGCCGCTGGTCAGGTCGAAGCAGGAGCAACCCAGATATCCGATGGTGGCCAGGCTTTGGCTCAGGGAACAACTGAACAAGCCAGCTCCATTCAGGAACTGACCGCATCGATGGAAGAAGTGGCTGGGGAAACCAAGCAAAATGCCAAGTTTGCCAATCAAGCCAATGAGCTGGCAAATAATGTCAAAGCAAAAGCCGAGATCGGCAACAGCCAGATGACCAATATGGTAGCGGCCATGGTCGAAATCAACGAGGCTTCCAGCAATATCTCAAAAATTATCAAGGTTATTGACGACATCGCCTTCCAGACCAATATTCTGGCCTTAAATGCGGCGGTGGAAGCCGCCCGGGCTGGCCAACATGGCAAGGGCTTTGCCGTAGTGGCCGAAGAGGTCCGGACCCTGGCTGCCCGCAGCGCTGAAGCTGCCAAGGAAACTACGGCTCTGATTGAAGGATCGATCAGCAAGACCGACGCCGGTACTAAAATTGCCGATGAAACAGCCGAAAGTCTGAAAGAAATTCTCAGTGAGGTGGAAACAGTCACCAGTCTAGTGGGGAATATTGCCCAGGCCTCTAACGATCAGGCTTCCGAAATTGCCCAGATCAATTTGGGAATTGAGCAGGTTTCGCAGGTGGTTCAAACCAACTCGGCGACAGCGGAAGAAAGTGCCGCTGCCAGCGAGGAACTTTCTGGTCAGGCTGAGTTGCTTAAACATAAGGTTGGTGCCTTCCGTTTAAAGGGAACGAACCCCGGTCGGAAGCCAACTATAAATCAGACAATTACAAAAAAACCAGAACCGGTCATTAAACCATCGATCGATATCATCCTTGATGATTTTGAAATGGATAAATACTGATTAATGGGGTATTATAAGACTAACACACAAGAGAAATCTGGGAGTTGATCCTTCCAGATTTTTTTGTCTATCACCATGACCGAAAAAAATGCCGGTTGGCTACAAGCAAGGGCTCGAATCAAAAAAAGGGGGACCAGGATATGACAGAAAAAAACAAGCACTTATTCATTGGGTTGATCATCATGTATGCGATTGCCTATCTGTTGACTTTCGCATTGGAATACCATCAACTGATGATACTTCTGAAACCCGGAGCCAGCCTTTTGGCTTGGGTATCGATGTACTATTTCACCACAATGATGAAAGATAATCAGGTTGTCAAAAAGCTGGTTGCCTATGCTTTTATGGCCTGGTTTATTGCTGACGTCATCGCGATGGTGGGGGAACTCATTATTTTTTCAGAAGGTTATAATCTCGTCAGTTTTTACAACCTGGAAGTCGTTCTATATGCTATCAGCCGGGTTCTGATGCTGATAATGATTGCAGCCTTGTATAGTTTCGTGACCAAAAAAACCAGCCAATTTCAGGTAATGGCAGATTTAATGACCTTGATCACTTGTATGGGAATTACCGTCTGGTTGGTTTTTTTCAAGCCTGTTCCCCAGCAGCAGTGGGCACTGATGATAGCTGGTGACCTGGTTAAGATCTTTTCTTTTTTCTATATCAGCCTCAGCCTCTTTATTCATGGCCTCTTGCTGCTAAACTGGTTGTACTTTAAAGAACGGGGGATTACCCTGGGTCATAAAATAGCATTGTCAGGTTTAGCCATCGTGATCCTGACGGATTTGATCAGTGCTATTTATCCCAGCTTGATATACCAGAGTGATACTATCGATCTGGTATATAAGATCGGTATTCTTTTAATTGCGATTGGCGGCGTTTACTTTAATCAAAAAGCGGTTACTCAGTTAAAAAACAAGAAAATAAAGAAATCTACAGAAACCTGGAAGAATGGTTTTTATTTCCTGGCCTATCCCTTACTGGCCTGGCATATCATCGGTTTTGATATTGATCTGATGATTTATTTGTTGGTGATTGCTTTTTATATGGTCAGTTGCTTATACACCAGACAGATTGAGGTGACCAAAGCGATGCTGGAGAAGGAAATCGCGTTCAACAAAGAATTAAAAAACCAGCATTATTTTACTACCCAGTTACTGGATGCCATGCCTGGTGGTATCTTTTATGTTTCCCGGGATGATCAGCTGCTGGGTATGAACAGTAAGCTTTCACAGCATTATGGATTGGACACCCAAGTCTATCTCAATAACAGTCTTTTAGAATTTCCCCCGATGACTGAAGCTGATTTTCGGGAATATTCAAGGATGAAGGAAGAAGTACTGTCAACCGGCAAGCCCTGTGTCCGGCAGTCTACTTTTCAAAGTGCTAACGGGAAAAGCGGGGTTGCTCTTTACAGTCTCAACGTTTATTATCTGGCAGATGGTTCTGTAGGCGGTTTTCTCGGGGTTTTTACAGATATCACTGGAATCAAAGAGAAAGAAAAGGAATTAGAGGTAGCGCTGAAAAATGCCAATGCCGCCACCGAGGCCAAGTCACAATTTTTGGCCAACATGAGTCACGAAATCAGAACACCGATGAACGCCATTTTGGGAATGTCCCACTTGGCGATGCAAACCCAGCTGGATGCCAGGCAGGAAGACTATCTCCGAAAAATTCACGGAGCCGCCACTTCACTACTGGGTATTATTAATGATATCCTGGATTTTTCTAAAATTGAATCCGGTAAGCTGGAAATTGAAACCATCGATTTTGACATTAAAAAGGTTGTCAATGATGCGATTCAGTTGTTTGCTGAAAGTTCAGCCTCCAAAAATCTGGAATTCATAGTCGATCTGCATCCGGCTCTGCCACAATGGTTCCGGGGCGATCCGCTTCGGCTGGGACAGATCCTGACCAACCTGGTTGGGAATGCCGTTAAATTTACCAAGCATGGGGAAATTATCGTCGCCATCGAGCAGGGAATAAGCCGGAATAATCAGATTCAGCTCAAATTTTCAGTAACAGATACAGGAATTGGCATAGTCCAGGAGAATTTAGAACGGCTCTTTGAACCATTTACTCAGAATGATAACTCCACAACTCGCCACTATGGCGGGACGGGATTGGGATTAACCATCAGCCGTAATCTTGTCGAGCTGATGGGCGGCGAGATATGGGCTGAAAGTCAACTGGGGTCTGGCAGCACCTTTAGCTTCAAGGTCTGGCTGGAAAAATCACACAAAACATTGACAACAGCTGAGCCCTTTTATGCACCGCTTGACCAGCCGCAGACACCACTTGCTGGCCTGCGGATTATGGTCGCTGAGGATAACCCTGTCAACCGCCAAATTGCCGAAGAGTTGTTAATCCAGGCTGGTGCCCAGGTGGACGCGGTGGAAAATGGTGAAGGTGCCCTCAATCGGATTATTGAGGCTGAATCAAGAGATTACTATGATCTTATTTTGATGGATTTACAGATGCCGGTAATGGATGGTTATGAAGCATCCCGAAAAATCCGGATCATCGATCCGATCATTCCTATTTTGGCGATGACCGCCCGAACCACGGTGGATGAGCGTGACGAATGTCTCAAAAATGGGATGGATGACCATATTTCCAAGCCGATTGACCCCCAGCTTTTGTATCATATGATTCGGCAATATATAAAACCACAAATTGTTGCTGAGCAGACAATGAGCGATTTGGAAATGACTGAAAAAGATAAGGAGAAATCGTCAGCAATGAAAAGACTAGAAACGAGCTATTTTGAAGCTGAAAAAATCAGTGAAATTGACTGGAAAACCCTGCAAACTCGACTGGGTAATAATCCGGACATCATAGTGACCCTACTAACGGTATTTGGTGAAACTCATGCTGACATGGCTAGTGAGATGATCTCCGCCTGTGATAGTAGCAATAAAGATTTATTGTTGCGAAAACTCCACACGGCCAAGGGCGTTCTGGGTAATATCAATGCTACCGGGCTATATCAACAGGTTTGCGAAATGGAAGCACTCCTTCTGGAAGCAGGCTCGAATGATCAGGTTTCTCAACAATTAGTCGCATTTAAAGAAGACTTTGACGACTTTTATACTGCCATCATGAATTTTATTAAGAGTCAGGCGGAGGAACAACCAGAATCATTGGTCAAAGCTGATCAGGCAATCTGGCATAAATTACTTGGCGAACTGCTGGAACTGCTCCAGGAAGGAGACAGCGAAGCACTGGAGTGTTTTGAAGAAAACCGGCAAATGTTTAGCAGGATGCTGAAGTCAAATGAATTTACGCAGCTGGCAGACCTGCTGCGCGGCTATGCCTTTGATGAAGCGGCGGGGCTACTTGAGGTCATCCGCAAGGAAAGAGGTGAGGACTAATGACACAGGAAAAACAAACCGTTCTGGTAGTCGATGATAATCCCGACAATATTGCCCTGATTAGCGGGTTGTTGCGCCAGCTGTATCAGGTCAAGGTAGCCATTAATGGCGCCAAAGCCATCGCCATGATTGCTAAAAACCCGCCGGATATCATCCTGCTGGATGTGGTGATGCCGGAGATGGACGGCTACGAGGTATGCCGCGCGCTTAAAAATGATATAGATTTCTGGGACATCCCAATTATATTTCTGACGGCCCAAAATGATATCCAAGCCGAGAGTAAGGGCTTTGAATTGGGCGCTGCAGATTATATCACCAAACCGGTCAGTCCGCCGATTTTGTTATCCCGGGTGAAAACCCATCTGGATCTGAAAAAAGCCAGTGATTTTTTAAAAAGCCAGAATCACTTTCTGGAGAAAGAAATTTCCCGGCGTACTCGCGAAGTTGCTCTGATTCAGGAGGTCTCAATTATGGCCATGGCGGCTCTGGCAGAAACCAGAGATTCTGAAACAGGTCTGCATCTGCAGCGCACCAAACTTTATGTCAGCGAACTCTGTGAAGAACTGGCCCGCCGGGAAGGCTATCAAAAAAGCCTGACCCGGGAAATCATCGACACCATTGTGGCTTCCGCACCCCTTCATGATATCGGTAAGGTTGGCATCCCCGATGCGATTTTGTTAAAACCGGGAAAACTGACAGAGACGGAGTTTGAAATTATGAAAAATCATGCCACCCTGGGTCGGGAAGCGATTCTGAAAGCCGAACTGATTATGGGGCGTCGCGAGACCTATTTAAAATACCCCAAAGAGATTGTCTCTTCCCACCATGAAAAATGGGATGGCAGTGGTTACCCCCAGGGTCTGTCGGGAGAACACATCCCCCTGTCAGCACGAATTGTGGCCCTGGCCGATGCCTATGATGCAATCACCAGCCAACGGGTCTATAAACATGCCGTCTCCCACGAGGAAGCGGTGGCGATTTTAAAAGAAGACTCTGGCCGGCATTTTGATCCGGCGGTGGTGGCGGCGTTTATCCAGGTTCACGAAAAATTTAAAGCGATTGCCCGCAAATACCGGGAGCCCGGTACCGCTGTTGCTCTAGGCGATTAGCGCCTTTAAAATTTTCAGGACCGCCTCCGGTTCTTCAAAAATGGGACTATGGGCGGAATCTTCAAAAAGATAAAAGTGCTTTTGGGGGGCCTTTATATCCTCGAGAAAGATTTCTGACAAGTGATGGTTGACGGTATAATCGTAGGCCCCGGAAAAAAACAGGACAGGAAGATCAAGCCGGGTAATAAGATCACTGAGATTGGCCTGGCGGAATTCCTCGTTCAGGGTCGAGCTTTGGGAAAAAGCCTTGCCCTGCCAGAGCTGAAACTTTTCTTTGAGCGTGTACTCGCGGTGTTTCATCACCGCGATAAATATACCGCTTACCACCGAGTACATTTTGTGGGTCGTGCCAATCCCGGCCTCATGCATCACTCGGTCGCGAATCCGCTCGTAGGCAGCGGTGCCGTAGGGAAATTTTTCAAGTTGCAGACGATTTTTTTTATCATCGCGATAGTATTCCAGCAGCCATTCATAGGCCAGTTCTTCCGATAGCGCCAGGTTGACCGATTGCGCCACCCCGATATAGGCGTGGTAGAGCTGCGGAGCCTGGACCGCCGCCTGAATGGCAAGATAGGTACCAAAGGAGTGGCCCATCAGGTGGATCTTATCCTGACGAAAGCGCTGACACAAATACTTTGTCACGGCGATGGTATCGGCTACCAGCTGGGCTGTGGTCATCGTCTCTGCCGAAATCTTGTTATCGTAGGACAGCCCGGCCCCGCGCTGATCCCACCAGACCACCGTAAACAGTTCGTCCAATTGGGCAGGATGGCTTTCGTTCAGCCAATATTCAGGCATTCCCGGACCGCCATGAACAAATAGCAGCACCGGTTTTTTGATATCCCGGGATTTAATAATCATCCCCATTTCGACGCCGTTGATGGTGACCCAGGATTTTTCGGCTAAACTGCCCGGCAGCACCTGACCGCTGGCATTGGTATAGGGAATCATTTTACCAGAAAATACAACTATCAACAGGGTGCTGATGATACTGAGCAAACCTAGAAGTACAACAAAAAATAGCGCCATGATGGTGTCCTTTCCCAACTGAATATGCTGCAGATCAGCATACGGTGAACTGCAATTTTAATGAATCGACTGGCTCGATTATATCGAATCAATCTGATCGCGTCAAGCAGGAAGGGCTGTTTCAGTGAATAGCTAAAAATCTGTGGCCGATCTTTGGGATTGGCCATAGGGCTTTGGATTGTTTAAAATCTGCTTATCAATTGCTGAGAATGATGCTATAATAAAAGACGCGTTATCAAAAATGAAGCAAAAAACTTTCGGTTGCAACCATGGCGATACCGGTTTAGTGGTGTTACACGTTGAATTAGACAATCGATGGTCAGGAGAATGCCAATGGAACCCTTGCGAAAAAAATACCGTCAGATTCTTGTGGTCATTATTTTAATCCTTGGCGGGCTCAGCAGTCTGGCCTTTTTGCTGATGTCATATCAGATCGAAATTGATCATCAAAAGAGTTTAGAAGTCAGTATCATCGATGTCAAAAAGACCTTTTTAAAAGATAATGTCGATAACTTGATCCTTACTATCGATCAGGAACGCCAGGCCCAGGAAACCCTCTTTGCCAGACTCAACCAGTTGGCTGAAGCGGCTTTGGATGGTTACAATACCTTTAACCCTGATGCTTTTTTGGAACAAGCCATCCTTTATTTTGAGGATCCAATCCGGCAGACTTATTTTACTGTACTGATTGCCGATTCAACTACCGGGAGAACGATCTATGCAGTTAACATCGCAGAGATCGATCAGAGTTTGTCATTTTCACAAAATACGGAACAACTATTGCCGTTGATGACTTCATCCGTCAAAAAGGATTATGGTTCGTACCAGGTTTTCTTTGGTGTCCGGCAAAGTCGGGTGGCAGAAATTGTGGAAGAGAATACCCGGGCGCTGATCCATGCATCCCGTTACTCTAACGATGCCTATTTCTGGGTCAACAAGGTGGTCAATTTTGAAGGTGGGGACAACTATGGTATCCGCCTGATTCATCCCAATTTAAAAGACACCGAAGGCCAGCCATTGTCGACCAGCATGACCGATATTCGGGGGCATTTTCCCTATCTGGAGGAACTGGAAGGGGTCAAGGCTGATGGTGAAATTTTCTACACCTATTTCTTTAAAAAAATGAATTCGGACGTGGTTTCCGAAAAGCTGACCTATGCCCGACTGTATCCCGAGTATAACTGGATTGTCGCGATGGGGGTCCATCTTGATGATATTAGCAGCTACGTGAGCAGCGCCACCGAAGCCAGTCACCAAAAAACCATCTGGATGCTGCTGGCCCTGACGGGGTTTATTGTTGTACTGATCGGAGTAGTAGTTATTGCCATGACTCGCATTGAAGGCTGGTATTACCGAAATTCAGAGCAGGAACTGAAGGCGGCCGTTTACATCGATACCTTGACCCAAACCTATAACCGCCGGGCCGGGAACGATTGTCTGGCAAAAAACTTCAAAACTTATAAAATTACTGGAACAAGCCCAGCCTTTATTATGATCGATATTGACGATTTTAAAAAGGTCAACGATGACTGCGGCCACGATGTCGGCGATCAGGTCTTGATCAGGCTGGCAACTATAATTAATCAGCACATCCGCAGCAATGATAAACTTTTCCGCTGGGGCGGTGAAGAATTTTTGCTGGCTTGTCAGGGGCTCAAAGAGGATGACGTTGAAGCTTTTACCGCAAAACTGCTGGATGTTGCTGCATCCTTTAACTATGACTGTTGCGGCCAACCGCGAAAGATCACGGTCTCCATGGGAGTTGCTTATTTCATTCCTGGTGACGGCGATGAAATAGCAGCCATCAAACGGGCAGATCAGGGACTCTATCAAGCAAAGAAAAGTGGTAAGAACCGCAGTTGCTTTATCCAAGTCTAGGTTAGTCGGGATCCACCGTATCGCTTGACTCCCAACGGTGGATTTCGCGAATGGCTGGTTTTCATCGTGAACTGCGATTGTACTCGGTTGATGAATGGGTTAAACTTTCTATAGAAGTGCTTTTTAATAGGCGCCGTAACCATTTCAATTAGCAGAGGAGTACAAAATGGGATTTTTTGATAAGTTTAAACAGGGTTCTAAAGATATGATTAAAAGCTACGATAAGGTCAAACTCAATCAAAAACTGAGTTATGAAGAACTGCACGAGATTATGAAGGCAGGAACCTATCCCTGTGGGGAACCCCAGCTGACCGGAAAAGGAATTATGCATTGCATTCAGTTTCCACCGGTAGACAAATATGTTATCCAGGTGGCTTTAAGCGGAACCACAGTGACGATCACCAAAATCTACAATGGCGTCGGCGGCATCCTCAAAGAAACCGTCGGCGATGCGGTGACCGGTGGCTGGTATGACGTCCTCAATGGCGAAAACATTGACCTTAATCAGATGACCCGGATCATCGGCGAAGAGCTGACCAGACTGTGCGGTGAAAAAGGATTGCTAAAAACTGCGTAAGCTGTCAGCGATAGTGAATAGAGCCAGCAAAAAAATGTCAAAACAATTAAGATAAAGCGTGATTCACCGTTCTGATAGACGTTTTAATTTTAAGCCGAAAAAACTCAAAAATCCCCCTGCTGCCGTATCGGGTCGCAGGGGGATTCTTTTAGGGATAAAACCGGATGATTTGAGCGGGACATTTGGCCACAGCTTCCTTGATGGCCAGACCGTCCCCGGGCGATAAAGTCTGGCTGGTGACGGTCGCTTTTTTGTCGACCATCTTAAAATGGCTGGGGGCGATTTTGGCACACAGGCCGCAGCCCACACAATAGTCCGAATTAAGAGCAAGGGGACCATCCAGAGCGGCGGCATCTTCATCGTCAGCGGGAAGATCCTCCGGTTTGACAAACCGGGAGGTGATATAGCCCATCAGAAAAATCGCCAGGGTGGTCAGAATCCAGCGGACGAGCATGAATTCGGGACCGAGAAATTTGCTTTCAGTGATCAGCATCGGGATTTTGATCACCGCCCAGGTGGACAGGATGATGACGATGTTGGCAATACTGGCGCCTTTGCTCAGCAGCATTTTACAGACCGGAAAGGCGGCGTAAATGGGACCAGCCGAAAAACTGCCCAGTAAAAATGCAAACAGCGATCCTTTAAGGCCCGAGTTTTTGCCAAAGGCATTTTCGATGGTTTCTTTTGGCACCCAGGCGGATATTAACGAGGTTAATAGCAAAATCACCGGCATAATCATCAACATTTCCTTGACATAATACCAGGTGTTACCCAGGGATGGTAGAAATTTGTCTGGAGCAAAAATGCCGACGGCCACATAAGCCAGGATCACAATCATCAGAAAGCGGTTGTTTTTGAGTTGGCTTTTTAAAAATGTCATAGGATCACCCCCATCGCCAGAGCAATCACCAGGGCAAAAGCAAAGCTCAGCGAGTTGCGAATCAATGTGAATTTCAGACCGAATTCTCTTTTTTCAAGCGGAAAGGTCACCACACCGACCATCGTCAGCGTGGTCAGAAAAGCGACAATCGGAACGATGCTGGCACCGGCGTCGACCAGTGAGGCCACCAGCGGAAAGGCGACAAAGGCGGGAATCAGGGTGATGCTTCCCAGCAGTGCAAAAAGTACCGTCGAAACAACTTCATTAGCCTGGCCGATGGTGGCTTTAATCGTTTCCGGCGGCACAAAGGTGAGGATCAGACCAATCAACAACAAGATGCCGAGGATATCCCCGGCGATCCCTTTCATCATCCCCCCAGACATTTTAATAGCCTTCAGGGTTTTGCTCTTGTCTTTTTTCAGCGAAAATCCCAGCCATACTAGGGTAATCACCCAGAAAATCAGGGTAAAAATATCCATGCTTTAACCTCCAACTTGATTATACGAATCTCAGCTTCAAAATTCGAATTTTCTATAGTATACTGTAGATCAGAGGAATAAAAAGTTACCACGGTCACACCTCAGGAGGTTATTTTATGAATCACCAGGATTTCATGACAATTTTATCCAGCCACAGCCTTTTTTCAGATTTTTCAGACGAAGCCCTGAATCAGGTTTTCAGAGCCCATTACTATGAGAAACGGGAGTATGAAAAAGATCAGGTGATTCATTTTCAGAACGAATGCTGCCGAACCATGGATCTGATTCTCAGCGGCCGGGTGGCAGTCCAGAATCTCGACCGCGAGGGGAACGTGTTGACTATTAGTATTTTTCAGGACGGTGATGTGTTGGGTGCCAATCTGATTTTCTCCAGTCGCAACAACTATCCGATGACGGTGCTGGCCCAGTCGCCGGTGGTGATCCTCCATCTTGATCAGGAAATGATTCTGGAACTGTGCCAGATGAACCGCACCTTTATGATCGGGTTGATGAAAGCCATCTCCGATAAAACGCTGATTCTCACCGACAAGATTAATGCCATCTCGATGAAAACAATCCGCCAGTGTATCATTGATTTTTTACGTTACGAGTCCCGGATTCAGAAAAGTCAGGTGATCCGACTGCCATCATCAAAAAAAGATCTGGCTCAGCGTTTTGGTATACAGCGATCCTCCCTGAGCCGGGAACTCAACAAAATGCGCCAGGATGGACTGATCGATTTTGATGCCAAAACCATTACCATCAAAGATTTATAGACCAGAACAGGTTGATAAAGGACCCGCTTATCAGGCGGAAAATAAATGGGGTTCTGATCGCCAACAGTAATATTTCATATCAACCCAAAAAAGAACTAGAACCGATTCCGCCATTTAACCTGCGAAACCGGTCTAGTTCACAATCTCAGTCGTCATCCGTTTGGACTCCTTCTTGTGTTTTATCAAAAACCTTCTTTTTCACTTTTCAGTTTAAACATTACACACTTATAAGGGGATATCCGGCGGTTAAAAAGATTTCGCTTTTTAATCGTTAGAAGATCTGACTTGTTGCAGATTGTTTTCCCGGCCTGTCAATCAATTATTTCATCATGGTCAAATTTTCACCTTCAACCTCGGGTCGGTACATTGATATCAGTGCCAGCGTCGTAATGGTTATTGAGTGGTTGACACTAGGATTCTTTCACTCGTTTCTGAAAATGATTGAGTTGATCTTTGATATGAACCTATTATACCACCATTTATCAGGAAGTAAATAGACAAACTGTAAACGTTTGTATAATAATCGTATACGATAATATACAGATTTTATCCGCTAATGTCCGGCAATCGCTGATAAGCAAAAAGCCTGCGATTTGATGGCAAAGATTTATCAGCAGCCGATCCAGGTGAGACAATTCTGCTGTTGCTGTTTAGGGAAAGCTCAAATGCGACTGTTATCATCAGGGAACATAACTGCAATAATAGCCATCAATATAAATTCCGTTGTCACCCATCGGGTTGCAATCAATATTAAGCTGATGATCACCAGAGTAAACGGTGCCGACGGTCCCATTGCTGCCGGTGGAGACGGTTGATCGGTAACTGTCATAATAGTAGTCGTTGCCGCCGTCAGTAATCAGTAACATCCCGCCACTGAATTGATAGTAGAGGGTGAAGCCACTGCTATCGGTCCACTTCCAGGTGCCGTTGATGTTGTTCTCAAATTGCTGCCATTCACTGGAAGCCGGGTCTGTGGTAGCCGCTGGGGTAGTTGTCGCCGGTTGTGGGGTAGCGGCCTGTTGGGGGAGGTTGATTACATAGGTAGCCGTTTTGATGCCACTATGATTGCCGTTTTTGTCTACCGCAATGCTTTTTAGGGTGGTGGTGGCATTTAAAACAATCGGACTGCTATAAACGCTGGCACTGACCGAAGGGTCGCTACCATCCAGGGTAAAATAGACGACGATATCCTCGCCGGTGGGTTTGTTGATTTCAACTTGTTGGGTGGCGGTGTAACTCCCTTCATTAAGCGAATAGGAGGGCGGTTCAATTGTCACGGATGTGGCCGTGTTCAGGCCATTAGGCTTGCTGACAAGCCCCCCGGAAAGATTGAACCAGATCAGCGTGCCGCCACCGATTAAAAATAGCGCACCCAATACCGCCGCTAAGATGATGATTGCTGTTTTCTGAGAGCCAGCCGGTTTTGCTTGTGGCGATGGGCTCAAGACCGGGGGGGCTACGGGGTCCGTTGCCGGGTTCTCGTGTGGATCTGTTGAAACTGGCGCTTCGGTATCATAACCGCATTGGCCGCAAAAGCGCTCATCCGGTTCAAGTTTGGTGCCACATTGCGGGCAAAAATGAAGGCGTTCCATAAATCTCATCTCCCTTCTATGGGTAATCTGTTTACGGTCTTTATACCCATTTGATGCGGCATCTATCATCATTGCGTTTGTTAAAGCAGCTGATGGCTATCAAGAAAATCCTCAACCACGGCATTAAAAACCACCGGATTATCGACATTGGCATTATGGCCGGCCCCGGGAATGATTTTTAGGGGATAACCGGTTTTGGCCGTCCAGGCCCAGTTGTATTGGGGCACCTTGCCGAAGCGGTCATATTCGCCCAGGGTCAGCAGCACCGGGAAATCAAAGGCCGTATCGCAGTTTTCCCGGAGAAAGCTGGTATAGGCGGTTCCCATGATTCGGCAGAGTTCCGCTTTGCCATAGGGAGCCAGCATTGCCATCATGTTGTCAAAGCCCCGTTTGGTATGGGTGGCTCCTTTGGCAATGGCTGTCACCAGTTTGTCGTGGGGGTAGCAGCGGGACAGCCATTCCACCTGCCGGACCCAGAAGCGGTCTGACCGGGAATAGTAGGAAGGGCCAAAGGGCGAGGTATCGACTCCCACAAAAGCCAGCACCTTGTCCGGAAAATCCAGGGCATACTGCTGACAGGCATAGCCTCCCAGTGACTGACCGATCAGCACCGCCGCCGGGATCTTTTCGTGATTCAAAATAGCATCCAGATCGGCAGCGGCATGGTGAAATGAAAAATCCGTATAGGGACGGGAAGCCCCATGGAGGGGTAGATCCCAGCTGATGACGGTGTAATGCTTTCTGAAAGAAGCCACCTGGTGATCAAACATCCGATGATTGGCAGTAAGACCATGGGTAAAGACCAGACAAGTTGCCTGGGGATCCTGATGCCGGGCGATCCAGTAGAAAACGGTGCCCCGGGGGGAGGTGATTATTTTTTCCAGCACGACGACGACCTTCTTTCGCAGATTTTCCCATTCTTGGTGGAATGGGTCTTTTTTAAAGTGTACCGATAAAAAGGAGGTTCGTCAATGGCAGAATTGTAAAGGATGGCCGAAAGAACCTGATTTACATAGCCATTTTTCATTAAACGGCGTATAATGATAGGTAAACGAAAAGAGGCTAAGCAATGCATTTATAAGATGTTTTCAACTAATACAGTCAGGATTACGATGCCAATCACCGCATCTCCTTTAATCAAACCGCCCCGCTCAATGACCAGATGGCCTGGCTCCTTGCAGAAGGTTTTTCCAAAGCTGATTGTATTTTCAAATATCTAAACTTTGCGGTCTTTTTTGCCGTAAAATAAAGCTTATAAGAAGAGGTCATTTCAGTCGCCTCAAAAACGGTTATAGCTCAGCTCATGCCAGTAGTCTACTGGTTATGGGCGTCACGTGCGGCAAAGACCTCTTTGGCAACGGCAACGGCGTTTAAAACTTTTGGAAATCCGGTGTAGGGGATACATTGAATAAAGGCTTCAATAATTTTCTCTGGTAAAAGCCCGACATTCAAAGCGCCATTGATATGAACATCCAATTGCGGTTCGCAGCCACCGGCGGTCAATAGGCTGGTGATGGTGATTAGTTCCCGTTCCTGAAGGGAGAGACCTTCCCGGGGGTAGATATCGCCAAAAGCAAATTCAATAATGTAGTTGCCCAAGTCAGGGGCGATTGTTTTCAGTGATTCGATCACCTTTTCGCCGCCAACCCCATCAATTTTTTTTAACTGTGCGACACCAATTTGATAACGTGTTTGATCCATTTGTGATTACCTCCAAATTTTTTATAATCCCAGTATAGTGCTTAGACTATGGTCTAAGTCAACCCATATTTTGAAAGGTTTTATGATGATTATTAGCGAAATGGTCCAACTGACTCAGATCAGTGAATATACCCTGAGATACTATGAAAAGAAGGAATTGATTGCCGTTTCCCGTGATGCCCGGGGGCGACGTAACTACGACGAAAACGATATTGAATGGATTCGTTTCATTCAGCGACTCAAAGAGACCGGGATGCCGCTGCGGAGTATTAAAAAATACGCCGATTTGAGAGCCAAAGGCGATCAGACCGTCCACGAACGACTGGAAATGCTTGAAGCCCACCGCATATTCGTTGTTGCCGAACAGCAGAAATGGGCCCAAAATCTTTATAACCTTGATGCCAAAATCGAGTATTATCGAAAAAAAGATTAAGGCTGGTTCAAGTCGTATTGCCTTGGGGAAAATTATCTGTGTTCGGAAAAAGAAAGTTTGGATAAAAAATTAACTTTATCAGACTAAAAGATTAAGGAGCGTTTAGCATGTTATTATTTGCGCAAAGAATAGAAGAATTGATTGTTGATAGCGGCGAAACAGTACGGGCTTTGGCAGAGATCGGCAAGATCGACCGGACAACCCTGCAGCGGGTAAAATCTGGCGAGCGTCTGCCATCTAAGAAGTTTTTTAGTGGTCTGTGCAAAGCGTTACGGATGTCGACAGCCGAAGAAGAGGAACTGAAAAATCTCCTGGAAATGGAAACCATTGGCCAACGAAACTATTATAACCGCAAAGCAATCGTCGGCCTGATCGAGACGATTGCTGAACTAACCGAACATACCATTCCCTTTTCTAAAGAAATCGGTTTAAAAAATGGTGCAGTTGTAAAAAGTTCGTTAATCGATGGCATGGAGATTGTGAGTGGATATACCAATGTACTGCGAATGGTCGAAAGCGCCATTGACTGCGAAATTTTTGCCAGTTCGACGCCACAAATCCGCAGGTCATTCCCTATGACTGGGATGCCGTCTATGATTACATTTTTCAGCAAATGATGGGCTCCGAAAAAAAACTTGTAGTACAGGATATCGTCAGTTTTCCTCAGAATTGCAGTGAAGCGGAGGCCGATCAAAGTCTGCTGGCCTTTAAAAAACTGGCGGCGCTTTCGCTGCTTGACAATGTCGATTACCAATCCCGTTTCTACTACCGACCATCCGACTGGCATCCAGTTGATGGTGGGATGTTCCCGTATTATCTGCTAACCTCAAATCGATTGATCACCCTGTCAAAGGATCTTGCCACCGCAGTTGTATATCGGGATGCGGGGCTTTATCAGGTCTATGATGGATATTTTTCAGAACTTTTAGACAATAGTGCTCCGTTTATTCATGGCAGTCGGGATCTCTTTGAGATATACGCCCTGGAGGATGCCCTTCCCACCAAACTTGTGATGCAACCGATCCCCTGTTTTTCCCGTTATTTCACCGATGAGATGATCGAAAAACAGCTAAACCGGGAGTTCCCATATTTTGAGGCCCTACTTGCGACAGTAATTCCTTTTTATGATAAATTCCGGGCCGATAATAAGGGGATGGTGGATGTTTTTTCCCTGAAATATTTGCGGCAATTCATGGAGGATGGCTACATCTATCTGCCGGAAGAGATGGTTCACCCTTTTGCGCCTGCAGAACGGCTGCAGCTGATTAAGCAACTGCATGCTGATTTGGTTGCCAGTGAAAGAAAATGCTATGCCATCAACGAGGACCGGCTGTTTATGAATTCGGCAGTGGAATTTTCCAATGAAGACCCGACGCTCCGGCTGATTCTTCATTATCAACGGGGTAACGAAACCATCTTTAAGCATCTGGCAATTAACGAAGTCAACATCATCAATGCCTTTGAAGAGTTCTTTAACAGCCTGCCCACCAGCGATTATGTTCTTGGCAGAGAGGAAACCATTGCCGGGATCGAGTCCATAATCAGGGAATATAGCAGCGATGAAAGTTGATGAAGTGAAACATAAAAAAACTGCTTGACAGGGTCAGTTAGGCAGAACACATACTTGTGAATGAAAGTGAGGGAAAATGGAAGCAGATGAAAACTACCAATTTAATGCCAAGGTCTACGATATATTAGATCGGACTTACTTTAGAAAGGCGGCCTCCAGTCCCCGCAATGCCGTCATTTCCGTATTAGGAGAAGAACCATTAAAAGTTCTGGACATGTGTACCGGCACCGGGACTAATGCCTTTGCCATTGCCGGGGCCAGAAGAAATGCCAAAGTGATCGGGATTGATATTTCGGCTGCCATGTTGCAAAAAGCCGTGGCAAAATTGGAACACGCAGGGCTATCCAACGTTAAGTTGCTTCATATGGATGCGGCCAACCTGCAATTTTCAAACGAGGAATTTGATGTGGTGCTGATATCGCTGGTGCTGCACGAGTTAAGCCTGGCTCTGGCGGGCAAGCTGCTTGGGGAGGCCAGAAGAGTCTTGAAAAATACCGGAAAACTGATTGTCGTGGAATGGGAGGAACCAGTCAGCCTGGTTCAACGGATTTTGTTTTATCTCGTTAAAAAAACCGAACCCGCAGGATTTGAGGATTTTCTGAAAGCTGAGATGGATCAGTATTTTTTTCGCTTTGGTTTTGAAATGACACAAACAATTCATTGTGATTACAGTAAGGTAATGGTCTTGCGCAAGAATGAGCACATCTAAAAACAAAACTTAGCTCTAAAATCAGAATATGAAGTTAATTAATATTTGCCGATCAGGAGGGTATGTTGTACAAAAAAGGAGATCTTTAAAATGTTTATTTCAAATTAGAACGGTGTTTTGGATCGATTGACAGCATTAATGCTGTCAGTCCTTTCCAAAAATCGGAGAGGATATGATGAAAGACTATACTATTCGGGAAATCAAACCAATCGAAATACCCTTGCTCGCAGATTTTTTATACGAGGCTATTTTTCAGCCGGACGAACAAAATCGGCTACCAAGGGATGTGATCGAGCAGCCGGAACTGCAGGTCTACATCGAGAACTTCGGTAGACCAGATGACCATTGTCTGGTTGCTGAGTGCAAAGATAAAATTGTTGGCGCCGTGTGGACTCGAAATATAGCCGGAAAGGTTCGGGGATTAGGAAATGTTGATGACAAAACACCGGAATTCGCCATCTCCCTTTATCCGGAATACCGTAACAGTGGCATTGGCACCGCACTCATGAAACGGATGCTGCAACATTTGAGTGCAAAGGGCTACCGACAGGCATCGTTAGCTGTCCAGAAAGACAATTATGCCTTGAGAATGTATCAGGCGGTTGGCTTTGTTGTGATTGATGAACTGGATCAGGAATACTTGATGATCTGTCAATTAGAAGGAGTGAGCAAAGATGAGCAGCGATAATAAAAATCAGGCCGATTTCGGGCAGATCCTGGCCACCCGCCATGATAATGGCGCCGATTTCTGGGCAACCCCGGACGGCCGCCTGGGGATTGAAAAACCGATCAGTACCCTGACCGCACTGATGATCATCAGTGAACTTAACGTGCCTCGCGATCATGAAGCCCTGCAAGGGGCGGCGGAGCTGGTTCTGAAAGCCATAAGAGCCGACGGTCGGGTGCGGATTGCCCCCAAAGGTGCAATCTATCCCTGTCATACCGCCCATGGGGTGGCCGGTCTGTGTCGCAATGGTTACGCCAGTCATCCCCGGGTTCAGGACGCACTGAATTATCTGCTTGCTGACCGCTACGATGACGGTGGCTGGCGCTGCAACAAATTTATCTATGGTCATGGCCCCGAAACTGATGCGTCAAATCCCAATGTGACCCTGCTGGCCTTGGATGCTTTTCGTCTGGCCGGTTTTCATGCGGGAGCGGCTCGCATCGTTGATCTTGACCGGGCAGTTGAAACCCTGCTGGATCACTGGACTGTGAAGACGCCGGTGGGGCCCTGTCACTATGGCATTGGCAAATTATTTATGCAGGTGGAATATCCGTTTTTGCGCTACAACCTGTTTTATTATGTCTATGTGTTGTCTTTTTACGAAAAAGCCCGGCAAGACAAACGCTTTAGCGAAGCCTTGGTAGCGTTACAGCAGAAGCTGGATAGTCAGGGCCGGATGATTGTCGAGCGTCCCAATCGCAAACTGAGGGGGCTTACGATCTGTCAAAAAGGCAAACCATCGGAAGCTGCCACGGCACGATATCAAGAGATTATTAAAAATATGGAGTTGGACTAAAATGAATTACATTATTACCAAAAACCTGAAATTGCGACCGTTAACCATGGCTGACACAGATGATGTTTTTACTTATTCAAAAAGCCCGAATGTTGGCCCGCGGGCTGGCTGGAAGCCGCATGATACTATCGAAGAAACAAAGGAGATCATGAAGACGATCTTTGTCGGCCAGGAAAATATCTGGGGAATTGAAAAAGACTACCAGATTATCGGCTCAATCGGATTAATCGAGGACCCTCATCGTCAGAATGACCAGGCCCGGATGCTCGGCTACGCGCTCAGTGAGGATTTCTGGGGGCAGGGCATCATGACCGAAGCGGCCAGAGCCGTGCTGGCCTATGGCTTTGATACCCTGGGTCTGGGTCTGATCTCAGTGGTGCATTATCCGGAAAACTTCGGATCCCAGCGGGTGATTGAAAAATGTGGTTTTCATTATGAAGGAACAATCCGGCAGGCGGACAAGATCTACACCGGTGAAATCCTGGATGTCAAAGCTTATTCGATCACCAGAGCAGAATTCCGGTAACGCCAGTGCTACGGTAACGCCAGTGCTGACAATTTATCGACGAACGAAAACCCTTTACCAATTATAAGCAAATGGTAAAGGGTTTATTTATATGCTTAGGTGTTTTGTCCAGTCGAGATTCGGGATCGTTTTGATCTTAGTATAAAGATGGTTTATCCCAAAGATTCAGATTAACCCCGATATTATGCTTACGGGCATAGTCATAAACCTCTTTACCCCAGGCGACATCTTCCACCGGCATCCCACCGACCGAGTAGAGGATAATCTGGTCGTCGCTTTCCCGGCCGGGCACCTTGCCGTTTAAGATGGCTCCTAAATCGTGGATATCGGTTTTGGCCAGTTTGCCATCATGGATCATGTCCATAAATTTGGAACCGAGGATATAAACGATATTATAGGTCGGGTAGGGATATTCTTCGGCCCAGGCTTCATATAGGGAAATGTTGTCAACCACCAGCTTGGTTTTATCGCTTTGGATAAATTCATCGGTAAAATCAGCCGCTCCAGGCAGACAGAACAGGGCACCGGGCTTAATCCACTCGGCATCTACAAAAGGATAGGCCGAAGGACCAGCACCCATTGGAGTTGAGGTGGCAAAGCTAAGAATATCAGATCCCCGAACACATTCTTCCAGGGTTTCGCAAACTATAATTTCGGTAAACTGCGGGCATTTTTCCTTAACGAATTCAATACAACGGTCGATGGAGGCCTGGCCCCGGCCTTTTATTTTAAGGGTCGTCAGACTTGGTCGTAGGGCGGCAAAGGTTTCGATGGCAGTGGAGTTGATGACACCAGGACCGATAATTGCCAGCACTTTGGCATCTTTTAGGGCCAGATTTTTGACACCGACGCCAGGAACGGCCGCAGTCCGGTAAGCACTGAGAAGATTGGCGGACATCAAGGCGAGTGGTGCGCTGGTATCCTTGTCGTTTAACATCATCATCAAAATCGAACGGGGCAGATTTTTATGGCGGTTTTTCACATTGGAACCGTACCATTTCATCCCGGCGACGTCAAACTTGCCACCGACATAGGCGGGCATCGCCATAAAGCGACGGTCTGGGCCGTTTTTAGGCATATTGGGGAATTCCGGTTCTTCCGGGAAGGTAATCATACAACCGTGGGAGTTGCCATTGTCACCACCCATCCGGTAGTCGCCCATATCGAGCAGCTTTAACAACTCTTCCATACAGTCAGTACAGGCCACAACATTGTTGACCCCCGCCTTAATCATATCGGCTTCATTTAAATACAAAAAATCAATGCCTGGTAATGTCATAATATAAACCTCCAAATAATTTTTATTTTTATGTTCTTGAATAAACAGGATGAATAAAGTTTTATTGTTTCAAATTCGGATAGCAGTGCCTTTAGTCAGGGATTTACGGTAATTTCCGGGAGAGATTCCCGTGAATTGTTTAAATTCCTTAAGCAGGTGGGATTGATCAAAATAACCCATATCTGCGGCGATGGTTGAAATATGCTGATCTTTCCCCAGCGCCAGCAATACATTCTGAAAACGGATAATTTTTGAGAAGGTTTTTGGCGGCAAGCCAATCTCCTTATTAAAAAGCTGGTTGATATAACGGGGCGTATAGCCGACTTTTTGGCTTAATTCATTGACATTGATAATTCCGACGACTTTGGTGATCTCATCGACCATGCGATAACTGAAAGGACGAACGCCCGGGCTGTAATAGTTCTGATAATCGGGAATATAGGCAGCCAGAAACAACTCAATTTGTTCTTTAAAATCGTTGCTGCAGGTGATTCCTTCCATCATGGCTTGATTATCGCAGATTTCCGGGAGTGGCACAGAGCTCTCAGTCAGGCTGCCAATCGGATAGCCCTTAGGTAAAAACGCTTTGCCAGGCAGAAAACGGATGCCAAAAATAGTATCGTTGAGATGAAAAACCGAAGCATACTCAATCGAGTGCATTTTTAAAACGGCGCCGTAGCAGGTTGCATCCAGATGATCCTGGCCGCAGCGGAAGACAATGTCGACGGTGCCATCAGGAACGATGGTGGCGGTTTCTAACATTTCCTGGGTAACCTGGAAGCGATAAAAGTGGGAGATACCATAAGCCCGGTAGTCAAAGTACTCATAACCCTGGGCGTGCTTGACCATCAAGGGTTGTTTTGGGATGATGATACTTTCCTTTTCTTGTGGGGATGATGCATAAGAGCCATACCGTTGCAATAGATCAATCATAGCTAAAACCGCAAGCATACGCTTTCCTTTCTGAACAAAATGGATAATTGGCACGAACCGGCATAAAAAAACAAGGACGCCGAAATTTCGATTTCGACATCCTTGTCTGAGTAGTTGTTGGTTTACTGCTTATTATGTATACAATATACCATAGTTCGAAAGAAAAGAATAGTAAAAATCGGCACTAAATTACATTTGCAATCATAGTTAAGAAAATTCTAATTTTCGTATTGAGCCTAGTCCAGGCTTATTGTTTGGGTTGAAAGCGGTCGTATCGGAGGGCTGACAAATCGATAGTGGAGTGACCGTCAGCAATCATTTCGGCGACGTTGTAGCCCACCGCCGGAGCAATCCCAAAGCCGTGGCCAGAAAAAGCGCAGGCGATATACAAACCGGGCACTTCTGCCACCGGGCTGATCACAGGAACATGGTCGGCACAGTCATCCAGCCAGCCAGCCCAGGCCCGGACGATTTTGGCATCGGCAAGTGCAGGGAAGTATTTAATAATCCCCCGGCAGGTACAGGAGGCGCCGATGCTACTGGAAATGGGGCTGCCATTGTCTTTGTTGAGGTGTTCAAAACCAGAGGATCCACCAAAAACAAAGGAACCATGCTTGGACTGATGGCCGTAAAAATCGGCATCAGCCGTACCGAGCATTTGCAGAAACATCGGCGGTTCGGCTTCGGTAACCAGACATTCCATTTTAAGCGGCATCATTGGCACATCGATGCCAACCGTTGCTAAAATTTTGCGGCTGTCAAAACCGGCCGCCACCAGCACCTTGTCGGCTTCATAGATGGCATCCGGGGTGACAACCTGACGGATCACACCCTTAATTTTTCGCAGTTCGAAACAGGGTGCTTCGGTAATAAAGCGGACGCCCAATTCCCGGGCTTTTTTATAGTAACCGAGGGTTGCTGTCAGCGGATTGGCATGGCCGTCGGTGGGACACCAGCTGGCACAGGTAACTTCGTCGGAAAGGTAGGGATTAATGGCCCGAATTTCATCGCCGTTGATCATCCGGACATCCAACCCGCAGGCTACGGCCTTATCCGTTAAGCCCTGAAGAATTTTTTGATGGGCCTCCGTTTTCCCCAGTCGCAGATTACCTTTTTGGGTGTATTCCACATCCACACCCAGTTCTTCGGACAGTCCCGGCCAGAGGTTTTTAATCCCCCACATCGCCAGCGGCAGTTCCCGGGTATCCCGGCCGGACTGGCGGACACCGCCACCATTTCGGGACGAACCACCAATGCCAATATCCTTGCTGGCTTCAAGAACCGTCACCGACAGGCCTTTTTTAGCCAGGTAGTAGGCGGTGGCATTACCGATGATACCGGCGCCAATAATAATCACGTCAGTATGTTTAGACATGGGTCACCTCTTCATTTCCTAATACTTTCATTTCCACCGGTCGCATGGGTGATCGGCTGGTGGCCGGATCCAATTGATCGGGGATGACGCAAAGCTCCCGGGCAATCAGGTTTTTAACCAGCTTACCGCAGGTTTGGCCCTGACAAAGCCCCATCCCAGCCCGCAGGTAACGCCGGATTTCATTAACGGTAAACATTCCGTCGTGAATCGCCTGCCGAATTTCGCCTTTGGTGATTTCTTCGCAGCGGCAGATGATGATGGTGTCGTCAGCCTGGGAAACGAAGGAACCGATATTTTGTGAACGATCATTAATAGATTTCATAGTCGTTTCTCCTTTTCTTATTGTCCGGCCGCATGGGTTGCGGGTTTAAAAAACCGGGCGGTCATGGCTTGCGCTACCGGTACCTTGATGGTGACCAGGGTGGTGTGGTCAAAGGCCTTGGCACTGCGAACATCGATGATTTCGGCGGTACCCAGTGGTTGACCGCTGCGGCTCAGGGCTGTTCCCAGTTGGCCCTTTTGGGGCAGGGGTAAAAATTCATAGGGTAGGGTTATGCTGGCGTAGCCCGGAGCGTAGTCTTCATCAACCAGAAAGATGGCCTGACCGGAACAGGAAGCGATACACAGACCACAGCCGGTGCAGATGCTGTTCGCATCAATTCGGGGCAGGGCGGTGATTGTTTTACCAATTTTTATGCAACCCTTGGTACAGGCATCCTGACAGGGATTGCAGGGAATGTTCTGAGTACATTCGATCACCGGACGGATACCGGATTTTTTATCAGTTTGATCAGATCGATGAAAAAAGCGCTCAAGATCAGTATCATCAAGATAGCCTTTTTTAAGCAGACTCTGAGAAACGGCAATCCCTTCGTCGGTTTTGGCAAAGGTTTGGCCTTTGCTGCCGGGGGCGAACATGCCCTGGTGCAGGCTATCGAGGGCGATTTCCAGGTCAGCCAGACGCTTATCTTTATCCTGCTCACTGAGAAAGCCCAGATAAGCTGCGGCTGCCAGACCGGACATCCGGCCACCAATCATGGCTGAGCTGGCTTCTTCGATGCCAGAAACATCCCCAGCAGCAAAGAGACCGGGAATTGAGGTTTCGCCATTTTCAGAAACCAAGGGTACCTGACCGCCGCGGCTGGGATCATCGACCATCGTGCAGCCGGCCATTTTCAGCAGCTGCGACATCGGTGAGAGACCGACAGCCAGACAGATGGTATCAACATCAAAGTGTTTCTCGGTGCCGGGGATCGGAGTGAACGCTTCATCAACCTCAGCAATCGTCACGCCTGTGACGCAATCAGTCCCATCAGCTTTAGTAATGGTATGAGATAGATAAAAAGGCACCCCACAGCGGGCGATTTTGGCGGCGTGAACGCCATAGCCGCCTATCCTGGGAGCAGCATCCACCAGGGCCACTACTTCACAGCCAGCCTGCATCAGCTGGAAGCTGACCACCAGACCGACATTGCCGCTACCCAGCATCAGTACCCGTTGACCGGGCTTGATGCCGTAAAGATTCATCATCGTCTGGGCGGCTCCGGCACCAATCACCCCAGGTAGGGTCCAGCCATCAAAGGTGACCATGTTTTCCGCTGCCCCAGTAGCGATAATGATGGTATCGGCCTTGAAGTGCGTCATTGCTTCACCGATTTGAACCAGCACTTCTTTGTCCAGATAAATGCCTGCGACGGTGGCATTGAGAAATACTTCAACCCCGGATTCATCAGCCTCGGCGAGTAGTGTTTCACCAATTTTGTAACCGCGAATCTTGGCCTGGTGTTCTTTTGAACCGAAAAATTTATGGATTTGCTTAAATAATTGTCCGCCGGGTTTGGCATTTTCATCAAAAACGGCAACCTTCATGCCGCATCGGGCGGCTTCAATAGCCGCTGAGAGTCCGGCAGGACCGGCTCCCACGACGATTAAATCATAACGTTTCATCGCTTACCTCCAGTGCTGTGACCCCATCCTGGGTCTGAATCTGCATCCCGGAAACTAATGGGGTAATACAGGTGCGGATATTGGGCACACCATCAACGATCATGACACAGTCGGTGCAGCGGCCAATGGCACAAAAAATCCCCCGGGGCTCATGATTTTTCTGGGTGTAGCGGTGAGTCATCACGCCGGCGGCTTTCAGGGCGACGGCAATGGGTTCACCAGCATAACCTTCCATCGGCTTGCCATCCATATAAAAGGACACCAGCTGGCCTTTTTCAGGTTCGCCAAGAATGGGATGTTCGTTGATCCGGTTCATCACTCACACCCACCTTCATCGGAAATGATAATCGCCGTCATTTCAATCTCACATAGTTGGGTGGGGCGGTTGAGCTCCGTTGTTCCCACTGCGGTAAAAAGCGGCCGATACTCTTTAAAAAACTCCGAATAAGCCCGGCCAATTTCACCGCAATCGGACATCCGGGTAGCATAACACATGACTTTGACAACATCGGCTGGGCTTGCGCCAGCCTGTTCTAAGAGTTTAACGTGTTTTTCAAAAATGTATTTGGCCTGTGCATAGGGATCGCCTTCGCCGTAAACACTGCCGTCCGGCTGAACCGAGGTGGTGCCACCGATCATAATCAGATTGCCGATTTTTACCATCCGTGAATAGCCGACTTTTTCTTCTAAAGGTGCTCCTGATGAATAATTAATTCGTGACATGGTATTACTTCCTTTCGCAATGAATTCAAATAGATTTTTTGTCTTGCCTTCAAAAAATGACAAAGACGCCGAAGATTTTTTTCGACGTCTTTGTCTCGATTTTTCTGTGGTTTTTCTAGGTTGAACATAATATATCACAGCAAAACAAACAGAAATAGTAACAATCGGAACAATTTACAGCGATTTTCAGGGAAATAATTTGCAGTTCATTGGTGGTCTGTCGTCTGGCTCTGGCAAAAAGTTTAGTTGCCTTTTTATTTGATCTGTTATAGAATAAGTTCAATAAAATAATAACCGACATTAGATGAGTGCAATGAAGCCGTTAACGCGGCTTTGTTGCGCTCATTTTTGTCTTTTTTGAAAGGAACTGGAAGAAATAAATCGAGTAAATGTTAAATGGATGTAAAAAATGTTTGGAGAAGAATCAACCCTTCAATTTTATGGTAACATCATGACAAAAGGTTTTAGGTCGGTCACACTACAAAAATATATCAACGAAGAAAGGACGAAAATGATATCGAGGATATCATAAGGAAAAGTGTATGAATCATAAGAGAGGTTTACTTGTTCGGATGCTACTGGGGATTGGAGTGCCAGTTGCGGTTATTTTCGCAGTTGTCGCTGGGATTGCCCTGTATGTGGTAGATCAGTCGATTGCAGAAATTAAGGTTAATGAATTATCAGCCCGGTCTGAATCGGTTTCCAATCAAATCGAAACATATTTTACAAAATATCTGGAGGATGCCAGTCAATTGTCAGCAAGTCCGGAAATTCAGAGTCTGTTCAATCAGGTCACACCGGGGGTGGGCATTACTTCAACAGCCAATTTTCCGGAAATCAAGCAGCATCTGATCAACGTTGCAGCGTCAGATCCCCAAAATATTCAGGTGGCCTGGATTGCTGACGTCGACTCCAGTCAGTTTACCCAGTCTGACGGAGTCGTGTCTGATCCGTCCTATGACATTAATGCCCGGCCCTGGTTTAAAGAACTGGTAGCGCAAAAAAAAGTTTTTATCTCGGAACCATACGTGGATATCACAACCCAGAAGATCATTGTCAGTGTGGTTGCCCCGGTATTTAAACCAGGAACTCAGGAACTGATGGGGGCCACCTGTGTGGATGTTTCCATTGACCGGATCAAAGAGATCATCGCTGAAAATAAAATTGGCGAAGACGGATTTTTTGTGGTTTCAACCAATAGCGGGATGGTTTTTGATCATCCCAATAAAGAGTACAGCAATGGCATGCTTGCCGATACGGATATGTCAGAAAATATCATTGCGGCACTGATGGATAAGACCACCGGCCCGATCACCTATACAACGGGGGGCATCGAAAGCCGGGGGTATGTCACCGAAATCGGTAATACCGGTTGGGTACTGGCGACTGGGCTTCCAACGTCAGAGTTTAGTAAAACCTTCTCAGGAATTCGTACAATGATGTTACTGATTTTTGGTCTGGGACTGATCGTGATTCTGGCAATCATTGTGGTTTCTACCCGAAATTTCATCCGGCCGATTACCCGGCTGGTGGCAGCGGCTGACTGTCTGGCCTTGGGAGACGTCAATATTGATAAAACCATGGCTGAAGGTGCCAAAGATGATGAAATTGGTGAGCTGACCCGTTCCTTTGTAAATATGGCTGAGAACATCAAGGAACAGTCTGAGACAGCCCAAGCGATTGCCAAAGGCGATTTATCGATTAACATCCAGCCAAAATCCTCAGAAGATGTGCTGGGTAGCAGCATGGTTTCAATTAAGGAATCGATCGGCAACCTGGTTTCTGATACTATTATGCTCTCCGACGCAGCCATCCAGGGAGATTTCACCCGGCGGGCAAGGGTGGAAAATCACTCCGGCGAGTATGCACAGGTGATTGCTGGTGTTAATCAGACTCTGGACACGGTTGTAGACAAGATGTTCTGGTATGAGGCGATCATCGATGGGATTCCCATTCCGGTTCACGTCACAGACAACGACATGAAATGGACCTTTATGAATCATGCATTTGAAGAGCTGATGATTAAAAATGGGGTAATTAAGGATCGAAATTCGGCGTGTGGGATGGATTGTTTCAATGCCGGAACCAGTATTTGTCAGTCTCAAGGCTGTGGAATCCGGCAACTGGTGGATCAGAGCGACTCCGAAAGCTATTCTGAATGGGTTGGTCGCAGCAATAAACAGGCGACTGCCTACTTAAAAAACAAAAATGGTGAGAACATTGGTTTTATCGAAGTGATCACGGATATCACACCGATGATTCGCGTCAGTGACTATACCAAAGCGGAAGTCACCCGTCTTGGTGCCAATCTGATGCGATTGGCCGAAGGTGATCTTGATTTTGATATGAATTGTATCGCCGCTGATGAATATACCAAAGAAGTCAGCGCTCAGTTTAGTGAGATCAATAACAGCCTGATGTTGGTTAAGGAATCCATTGGTACCCTTATTGATGATGCCAATATGATTACCAATGCTGTCATTGATGGAAATCTTCAGGCCAGAGCCGATGCCACCACCTTCCAGGGCGCATGGCGGGAAGTGGTTGGCGGCATGAATGCCATTCTCGAAGAATTGAACAAACCCTTGGGCGAAGTGAGAGACATCATGTCAGCAATTTCCAATGGAAATCTGCGGGTTCGAATCAGTGGTGATTATCGTGGCGATGTGGCCTTACTTAAGCAGAGTGTCAATTCCACGGCCACACTGCTGGAGGAGGTTGTTGGCGAAATCACTGAGAAGATCGAACAATTGTCGCTGGGAAATCTGGATATTGCAAATGCGCAACCCTTCCGAGGCGATTTTGTAACCATTTCCAATGCCCTTAATGTGATTATCGATTCACTCAATGCGGTCATGGGTGACATAAACATCGCCGCTGACCAGGTCAATGTTGGCGCCAATCAGGTGTCTGACAGCAGTCAGGCATTGGCTCAGGGCTCCACCGAACAGGCCAGCTCGATACAGGAACTGACCGCTTCAATTGCCGAAATTGCCGATCAGACCAAGAATAACGCCGTGGATGCCAACAAGGCCAGAGAATTGGCTGCTGATGTGATGGGCAATGCTGAAAAAGGCAATCAACAGATGACCGAGATGCAGCGTTCAATGGTGGAAATCAATAAATCATCTGAGGATATTTCTAAAATTATCAAAGTCATTGATGACATTGCGTTTCAGACCAATATCCTGGCCCTTAACGCCGCCGTCGAAGCCGCCCGGGCTGGCCAGCATGGCAAGGGTTTTGCGGTGGTAGCCGAAGAAGTTCGAACCCTGGCCGCCAGAAGTGCCGAAGCTGCCAAAGAGACGACCATTCTGATAGAAAGTTCAATTAGTAATGTCCAGGAGGGCACCAAAATAGCCAATGATACCGCTGGAGCACTGGACGAAATCGTCACAGGCATCAGCAAGGTTACCAGCTTAATCGGGAATATTGCTGGTGCTTCCAATGAACAGGCCACTGGTATTGCCCAGATCAATACCGGGGTTGAACAGATTGCTCAGGTTGTTTCGCAGAATTCGGCTACCGCCGAACAAAGTGCGGCTGCCAGTCAGGAGCTTTCCGGACAATCCGTGTTATTGAAACAGATGATCGATCAGTTTAAAATCAGGAAGGCTTAGCAAAAAAGTCATAGCGTAAATTGAATAATAAATCCTCAGAGACCACCTGGCAAAAGGTGGTCTCTGTAATTGTAAAACCGTTTGCACTGTGATAAACTGAGTCTATAACAACTGCAAGAGCAGTACGCGGCTAAGGAGAAAATGGTGAAAATAATATGTTTTGGTGACAGCCTGACCTTTGGTTATCAGGTGTCCCGGGAAGATAAATGGCATGTGATCGCAACGACAAAGACGGGTATTTCGCTGGTCAATCGCGGCGTCAGTGGTGACACCACCGTCGGAATGTTAAAACGGATTCAAAAGCAGGTCTTTGATGCAAAGCCTTATGGGATGATCCTGATGGCTGGTTATAACGATATCTTTTTTAACCGCAGCTGGGAGCAGGCTGCTAAGAATTTAGCTGCCATGGTTGACCAGTCCAGAGCGAAGGGGATTCAGGTTTTTGTGGCAATCCCGCCACCGATTCATCTGCCAGTAACCTTTAAAGAAGGCGGGGAGCTGGTAGACTTTGAAAAAGCTGCGGTGATGATTGCAGACTATTGCCAGTGGTTGCGGGATTATACCACCTCGTCCCAACTTTTCACCCTGGATTTCAGTGCTGCTGGCGACTGGTGTGACAACGATCTGTATCTGGATGGGATTCACCAGAGTCCGGCCGGGCACCGTCTCATGGCGGATCAGGTCATTGATTTTTTAGAAAAAACAGTCATCACAAAATAAATACGGAACAAGGAGAGCAATATGCTGGGTGCAATTATCGGGGACATTGTTGGTTCCCGTTTTGAATTTAATAATCATCGGAGCAAGGACTTTGATCTGTTTACCAGAGCCTGTGAGGTTACTGACGATAGCATCATGACGTTGGCGGTGGCCAAGGCGATCATGGAAGCAGGTCAAGCTGGCTGTTTGCCTCTGGATAATGGACTGGGAAATTACGAATACTATCGGCGGATAGAACGCTTAAGCCGACAATGGATGCAGAAAATTGGTCAAAAATACCCTCATTGTGGCTATGGTGGCCGGTTTGGGGATTGGGTTTTTTGTGACAATCCTCAGCCCTACAACAGTTACGGTAACGGAGCGGCGATGCGGATCAGTCCGGCAGCCTTTGCGGCACGATCCGAAACCGAAGCCCGGATGCTTGCGGAAGTAATTACCAGGGTTACCCATAATCATCCGGAAGGTTTAAAAGGTGCGGAAGCGACTGTTTTAGCCATTTACATGGCCCGCAATGGAGCCAGCAAAGCAGCCATTCGGGAACGGATTGATGGTTATTTCTATCACTGGAATTTTACCATTGATGAAATTCGGGACAGCTACCAGTTTAATGAAACCTGTCAGGAAACGGTGCCTCAGGCCATTCAGGCTTTTTTGGAATCCGCATCCTTTGAGGATGCCATCCGGACAGCCATTTCGGTGGGGGGAGATAGCGACACCCTGGCTGCGATCACCGGGGCCATTGCTGAAGCATATTATAGGGTGCCCCATGCGCTTAAAGAAAAGGCGCTTACTTATTTGGATGCAGAGCTTTGTCAGATTTATGATGAGTGGCAAGTTTATCTTAAAACCGGACCCCGACAGATGATAATCCGGGAAGCCACTCAGACAGAGCGGATGCTTTTATTCAAAGAAGCCTACCAGATCTGGCATAAAAATAGAACTCTGGCAGAGTATATTCATGACAACGCCAAAGAAGATGCCTTCGGAAAACGCTATGTCATCGATCGTGAGGGTGATCTGGTCAGTTCATTGATTGTTCTGACTTTAGAACCAGTGCTGGGGATAACTACCTATGGCATTGGTTCGGTGCTGACACCCGAACCGCACACCAGTAAGGGCTATGCCGGGATTCTGCTAAAAAGATGTATTCAACAGCTTGAAAAAGACGGTGAGGTGTTCATCTTCCTCTTTTCAGATATCAATCCTGATTTTTATAAAAAAATGGGATTCCGACTACTCCCGGAACATCTCCAGAAAAGCCTTACAAGCCCCTGCATGGTCAAGTGCGGTGAGGCAAGCTGGGAGCAACTAAAGGACGTTTCGGTAGCACTGCTTCCAGATTACTTTTGACGGTACGGTTCAGTACGCAAAATCACAATCGAGGTTATTGCAAAACTGGGCGTAAAACAATGCAGTGTTCGATGTTTTTTCATTACGCAATTACCTAAAGTCACAATCACAAGGGAGGGTACGATGAAATTCAACAGAAAAACGGCGGGTAAAGGCATTATTATTCTGAATCTGTTTACAATTGCGGTATTTTTACTCGTCATTCTCAAAATTCTACCTTATGAATCAATCAGCGGCGGTCAGCTGGATAGCTATGAAGCGGCGGTTCGCACGGCGACTACCAGCATTGTCATGATAATCTATGGCATTCCGGTAGTTGCGGCCGCTTCCGGGCTGGTTCGGGTCAAAGCTTATAAAAAATTTTATATCGGCTGGTTGATTTTTGCACTGATCTTAATGGCAGTACTCTTTTTTGAAGCGTCGATCATCGGCGTGATTGTGGTAAGCTTTGGCTTACCGTTAATTGCTGTAGCTGCAGGGGTGATTGAATATCGGCAGTTTAATTTGGCTTCAAAAATATATCTCTGGCTGTCTTTTTTCTTTGCTTGTTTAAATACCCTGGGTAATCTATTCGGAAGCACCTGGTTTGAAAAAATCATTATGGGTCTGGTCACCCTGATTCAGGCGATGCTTTATTTTTATCTGGCCCGAAGTAACCCTAAACGCAAGCATCGAAAAGGGTAGTGAACTGTAACTACCGGTAAAATCAAATCGTTGAATCAATTGTCAGTTGATTAGTAAGTTCGTTGGTCAGAAGATCACAGTTGGGAACAGCAGCAATCAAAATACCGAAAAGAAAAAATGCAGTAGTTGTCGTTACGGCCGAGGTAACGGCAACTATTTTTTATATAAATTTAATTAATATTATAGCTTGCAAAAAAAAATAGTAAAGAAGAGTATTATTAATAATATTACGAATAAAACAGAATTAATAGGAAATATATTGACATTAAAATCGTAAAATTATACAATGATATAAATTTAACCGGTTAAGTTACAAAATAATTAAACGCATTCAATTAGATTTTAAAGATGAATTACCAACTGAGGTAGTAGTTATTATACGAGTATTTCGTAAACTCGGCACCATGATGACGACACTCAGGTAGGTTTGTTTGCTGTGAAAACGTTTATTACCCTTCTTATCATCATGATCTTCGCAAGAAAGCTAATCGTTTGGCGCATCACTCAACATCCCGAACCGGGTAAAATTAATGACAATAAAATTTATTAGAAACTGGAGGCAAAATAACAATGAATAAAATACCATTTGATTCGAAAGAACTGCAGGTTGTTGCAGAAATACCAAATTTCTTTGGTACCACAGACCCCGTTTACAATTCGCCAGTATCGATGAAAGAAAATTACTTACGAACCATGAAAAAAGAACCGGTCTGGGAAAGTCTGGGAAACGAGTCGGCCTTGTTTTGTCCCAGTGTGATCCCGGATAATATTGCCAGAGCCTTTGTATTTGAAGCGAATATGATGCCGCCTCAGGATGGTATTGACATGTTCGGGATACCATGGGAATATGTTCCTGATGCCCAGGGTTCCATGGTGAGACCCGGCAATCATATTTTAAACGATGCCAACGACTGGAAAGAAGTATTACAGTTTCCCGACATTGATAGCTGGGATTGGGAAGGCAGTGCCAAAGCTAACAATGGTACTTTTTTGAATGGCAACGGGTTTGTGCTGGCATGGCAGATTAACGGATGGTGGTTTGAACGACTTATTTCGTTTATGGGATTTGAAAGAGCGGCAGAAGCTCTGATTGATGAAGATCAGACAGAGGCCGTCAAAGAGATTTTTGAGGCGACCACTGATCTGGCGTGTCGCATTGTGGATAAATTTGTAGAATATTATGATCACATTGATGGTTTTACCGTACATGATGATTGGGGGTCACAACGATCGCCGTTTTTTTCTGAAGCAACCGCTCAGGAAATGATTGTTCCTTACATGAGAAAACTGACTGACCATATTCATGCGAAAGGACTGTGGGCTGATCTTCATAGCTGTGGTCATATCGAATCCCGCATTCAGTGTATTCTCGATGCCGGATGGGACTCATGGAGTCCACAAAACATGAATGATACCCTACAGCTTTTTGAAAAGTATGGTGATCGGATATGTTTGGGAATGATACCAGAAATTTTTGATCCAGCCACAACCAGCGAGGATAAACAGCGGGAATATGCAAGAACATTTGCAGACAAAGTATGTATACCGGGTAAATCCTCGTTTATCAGTGTTTATGCAGTTTTGGGTGGGATCATGACACCAACGTTTAGAGAAGAATTATATAAACATTCTCGAATTCTTTATAGCAACTAAATGGGATCATGCTCCTTCTACAGTGTGGTGATTAAATTATTAATCATAACGCTGTGGAAGGAGTATTTTTATTTTAGAAATGGATATCTAAAGGATTCTTTGTAAAACACATACTTGAAATGATAGATAATGATTTGAAAAATGAAATCATCTTATCGTTGACAGGCTCAGGTTATTGTGTTAATATAGTTGCCAATTCAACAGTTGCAACGACAACAGATTAAATATCTGAGTGAGGTAATCAATGTTAATGAACAATCTTTCGATCATCGTGCGTCATAGCAAGGTGTTTTGTGAACGGCGCTTGCATAATTCTGGGGTGGGTTTTCCTGAACAGGTAATTCTGATGTATTTAGCTTCAAACAATGGGGTTAATCAGGATGCCATTGCCCAGCATTTTATGCTGGATAAAGGCGCAATCGCCAAAACTTTGCGAAAACTGGAGGAGAAAGGCCTGATTGAGCGCCATCAGAATCCTGAGAATAAACGGGAAAACCTGATATCGATTGCCCCGGCGGGGCAAAGTATCCTGGGAGAAATGGGAGCAGCACTGGAGGAGTGGAATCAGTCTTTTTTTGAAGGCTTAAGTGATGAAGAAATTCAACAATATCGCAGGATCACAAAAAAAATCGCTGACAATGTGGCCAGGATTAATGAAAAAGACTCGATCGACCACCAGTAAAAAAGGAAGGACTGCAAATCAAATGACAAATCAGAATAAAAAAATCAGCTACGGCATGGTCATGGTCGTATATCTTTTGGGGATTTTTATGGGCGCCCTGGATACCGGCATTGTTACCCCGGCCAGAACGGTGATTCAAACCAACTTAATGGTCGACGATAAAACCGGAATCTGGATGATAACGATATATACACTGGCTTATGCGGCCAGTATCCCGGTAATGGGCAAGCTGGCTGACCGTTTTGGCAGAAAATACATTTATCTTCTCAGTATCTTGCTTTTTGGTCTGGGTTCATTATTTTGTGGTTTAGCTCAGAATTTCGCCAGTTTTCCGATGCTGCTGGTGGCGAGAGCAGTTCAGGCCATCGGTGGTGGTGGCATCGTCCCGGTGGCAACTGCCGAATTTGGCACCACCTTTCCCAAAGAGAAGCGGGGCATGGCCTTAGGTTTGGTTGGTGGCGTTTATGGGATTGCCAATATATTTGGTGCATCCGCTGGCAGTGCCATTCTGGATTTGGCTGGAACTACCAACTGGCAGTATATTTTTTATATTAATGTACCGATTACGATTTTTATTTTGGCGGCAGGACTCATTTGTCTGCCAAATACCCGGATTGAAAATGTCAAAAAAATCGATATCGGCGGAATCACCATCGTCACCATCATGGTTCTCTGTGTCCTTTATGGTTTGAAGAACATCGATTTCTTTGATTTTGCCAATACCTTTCTCAGCACGGCAGTCTATCCATTCTTGATCATTTTTATGCTGTTGATGCCGATTTTTATTCTGGTGGAGAAAAAAGCTGAAGATCCGGTCATCAACTTAGCCTATTTTAAAAACAGCAATATTCTGATCACCCTGGTCTTGTCATTTATCACCGGGATGGTTATCATGGGGATGATTTTTGTTCCCCAGTTTTGTGAAAATGCGATGAAAACACCAGCTGGAAAAGGTGGTTACTATGTCATTATTCTCGGTCTTTTTGCTGGCGTCGGGGCTCCGTTCTCGGGCAAGCTTATCGATAAATTTGGAGTAAAAATAACCCTCGGATTTGGTTTTCTGGTTTCATGTATCGGTTCACTTTTTTTGATTTTTGTGACAACTAATTATCCCAGCATCCTGACGGTGGTGGTCAGTCTGATTTTGATGGGGTTGGGGATTGGCTTTACCATGGGAACCCCGATTAACTATATGATGCTGGACAACACCGAAGCGGCGGAGGCCAATTCGGCGCTGGCCACAGTCTCATTTTAGACTTTAGTCTGTTGAGCACGCAAAACGTGCGAAATAATAAACCACCTGCTATGCGGGTGGTGGGCAAAAGGGTTATACCCAAAAATCACCTTTCCATGTAAGATAGAGATGTTCAGGCTCTA
>NZ_MJUY01000049.1:0-4261 GCF_002237635.1 Acetobacterium sp. MES1 | reverse complement strand
GCCTCGGTTTGCAACATCTGGGCTAACACATCTTTGTCATCCGAATGGCCTCTGGTTACAATTACCACATAGGAATATTGGTTGATGCTGATCTGGTTTTCGATATTTTCAAAACCCGGGATCACCAGCACCTCGTCAACCGTCTTAAAACGCTGGCTATTGGCAAATTCTTCACGATCATCAATTACCGTTACAAAAAAGCCAACCATTTTGCACAATTCGGCCAGAACCTTGCCAATGTGACCGCCTCCAATAATGCAGACATTCTCATGATTAAAAAAGGGTTCCACATAAAACCCTTCTCTTTGCAGAAAGGGCCGCTGATATTTCAACTGATAGAAATTCTCACGGATCTCTTTAATCAGGCTGTGAACTTCATCACTTTCCGATCCCCAAAAACCGGTTTCGGTGCATATCCATTTTTCCAGCCGCTGATTTTCATGATTCACCTGTGGTAATTTCATAATCGTCACAAAATCAGTCTTATTATCGATCAATCGGATCATTTCATCATAGAAAACCTGATTATGAGGATCCCACCAGTCAATATACTCCAGAAGAATTTTTAATTCGCCGCCGCAAACCAGTCCCGGTGAGGTTTCATCCTTGCTGTTAAGCCGGAACCCTTCAATCTGATAATATTTGTCTTTGATAACCCTGGCGGCAGTACGAATCACCATCGCTTCCACTAGACCTCCGCCGATTGAGCCTTCAATTGACAGATCTTCTCTGATCATCATTTTTGCACCTTCATTACGGGGAGCTGATCCCGATTTTTCGAGAATGGTCGCCAGCACAAAATTCTCTTTCTGGTCTTTTGCTTCTTTTATTTGCCTGATCAGATTATTCACTGCAGCTCTCCTTTCGCCAGTCCCTGATTTTTCGCTTGACCATGCTGTTCACCAGTTGATCCGGTTTCTGCAACGGACTTCTTTCGACTTCAATACGTATCGCTGAATCGTAGTTTTTTAGAAGATGTGCTTGCACGCACTTTTGCAGTTGCGCTTCTTTTGCTTTGGCGGTTTCGTTTTGATAAAACGAAACTTCGATCAGGAGGGTCTGATCGTCTTTAATGGTAACCTGGTAATCAATCAGGTCTTCATCGGCCAAGAGTATTTCCTCCAGCTCTTTGAGGTCAAAAATGACATTACCACCCAATTGGATCCGATTCTTTAACCGCCCGTCGACCTTTTTCATGGTTCTTAAAAAGCTGCCGCATTGACATACGTCCCGGGAAAACGCCCCAATATCGCCGGTGCGATAACGAATCAAGGGCATCGCCTGGCGATTAAAGGTCGTGAAGACAATCTCACCTTCAATGCCGTCGTCCACCGCCTTTCCGGAAACCGGATCAATAATTTCAAAATATAAATCGCCCTCCCGGAGATGATAGCCGTTAAGCGCCTGACACTCGACCCCACCGCCGTAGCCCATTTCAGTCATCCCATAATGGTTAAAAACCTGGCAGTCAAACTTCCGGTTAAGCTCAAAAACCAGTGCCTGCGGGACGTAATCGGTACTGAGCAGAACTTTTTCGATCCGTTTAAAGCTCGCCGCTTTGCTGCGGCTGAGATATAAAATCTGAATCGGAATGCCGACGATGCAATTAATCTCGTTATCGATCATCGTTTTTTCGACCGCCTCCAGATCGTTGAGTAGTCCATAAACAACACAGACTGTCCCGGTGCGATCAAGGGCTTTTTTTAACAAATCACCAATGGTCCCGTAGGCTTGTCCCGGCAGTAAAACCATTACCCGATCGGTGTTGTCGATTAACGAACGCATCCCGTAATCGAAAAAATCGATTGTCTTCCGGAGATCGGCCTCCGTAAAAAAAATCCGCTTCTTCTGGCCACTGGTTCCCGAGGTATTTAAAGTAACTATCCGGGCAATTTGCGATTGGGGCACACATAAAAAATCAAAGGGATTATTTTTGATATCCTCGGCTCTTGTTAACGGAAGTTGCTCAAACTGCTCCCAGGATTTAATTTGCCGGGGATCGATGCTTTCCAGCTGCTTTTGATAAAACCGGCTGTTATCCTTGGCATAGCTAAGCGTTTCAAGCACTTTTTCCAGCTGATAGCTCTTGAGCGCATCAGGATTTTCCGGGGAGATGCCGGTTCGTTTGATGATCCAGTTTTCCAATGGTGTCTTTTTCATAAAATCCTCACTGTTGGCGATAGATGGCATGCCCGTTTTTATCGGTCAGGTTATACATGCAAAAAGGGATCAGCTGGCCCTGCGGGTTAACAACATGAATGCAGCAGTCCTTAACCCGATTAAGATCGAGATTCCAGACATCCTGAAAAGCCATCGCTGACAGGCTGAACGAATGGCGGTTAATCTGCTCGAGAATCGCATCCCAGCCATCTTTTGCTGGTACTGCAATGCTTTTTTTAATGCCATCGTCCTGTGGTTCTGACCCGGCGCCGGACCACTTCCGAACCACATGGGCTTTTGCCTTTCGGGCACCCTCTTCGGCTTTTTCTCCCCCACAGCATTTTGCGCCACCGCCCTGGGCGATCAGCTCCCCGTTTTCCGAAACCGTATAATTCCCATGAAACGAACACCGGGCATTTTCGCAGCCGGGCGGACTGAAACTGTCTTTACGGATCCGCCGCTGGGTTTGGACTTCGATTTTATCGATCAAGTCGCCTAGAGTCAATCTTTTCTGTTCATCCGGCAGGTTTGGAATCCGACCAAAATAACTGGCGGGCTGCATATGCACGCCTTTAACCGTTGGCGCCCATTCCAATCCAAAATTGATAATGTTCCCGAGATCGGAATCGTTGACTTCCCTAACCAGGGTCGGCACCAACACGACTCCAATATTATATCGCTGACAATTTTTTATTGCCTTGATCTTGGTTGCCAATAATGGTTTGCCTCGGAGTTTTTTATAAATCTCATCATTGGTGCCATCAAATTGCAGAAACACCGAGTTGAGTCCGGCATTTTTTAAGGCACTGACATACGCTTCATCCTCACCCATGCGGATGCCATTGGTATTGATTTGAATAAAGGAAAAGCCGATCTCATGCCCAATTCTGATAATTTCTGGTAGATCATCCCTTAAAGTGGGCTCGCCGCCGGAGAGCTGGATATTGCAATTGCCCGAGGTGTCCATCGCACTCTGATACATCCGTCTGATCGTTTCAAGATCAAGATCCACCTCGGTATTGCCATTGGCGTTGGCAAAACAAAAGGAACAATTGAGATTACAGCGCTGGGTGACCTCAATCAGTGCCGTGCAGGTATGCTGGCGATGGTCGGCACAAAGGCCGCAATCGAAGGGACAGCCATTTTCGACCACTGTATTCGGTTTTTTGATGGTGGCCGGGATTTTATTGCGCACCCACTTTTCAATCGGAATACTGCCCCGCCACAGCAGCGCTTTGAAGCGACCATGTTCCGGACAGGATTTCTCCATCCAGGTTTCATTATTTTCAGACCAGATGAGCGCATTTATTTTCTTAAGGCAAACCGGGCAAAGGCTTTCAGTCATCGAAATGATTCGCTTCATTTTTTCTACATCTCTCGATTCCCAAATGTATAGCCATTCTCCTGAAGGATCTCGACCACCTTTTCAAAGCTTTCCAGCAGCGTATCGCCACATTTCACCGGATAAGCCTGGTTGTTTTCATCGGTAAAGCGATAAACACCGATCAGATCGAGACATTCGGTGCTTTCAAAGCGCTCTTCAAACCAGTCCATGTAGGCTTTAACCATTGTGCCAAAATTATCCTGGGTATATTCCCGGGCTTTGCCCTTACCGGCATACAAGCCAATCACACCAATGCCGCCGGTTAAAACGCCACAGGTTTTCTGATTGCCGCCAATACCATTACACAAACCATTCATCACCCGGATCAGGTCGTCATTTTCGATCTCTTCCATATCCAACGCCAGCTTCATCATAATCTGACTGCAACAATAACCTTCCGTTCCCAGTCGATACAGTTCAAATTTCAGTTCATTCATCTTTTTATTCCACCTTTCTTGCGATCATCATAAAGTAGCCCGGTTTGCACATTTTTAAGACGTCCTGGAAGCCGGCTGCACAACTACCTCCGGTTTTTAACCAGAATGCCTGCATCGAACCGAATTCAAAGATCGTTTTGACCAACAGCTGCCTGAGCAATTCACTGTGATCTTCCAGCAAGACAATCTCAAAACCGGCGTCAGTGACATCCGTCCGCAATTGGTTTAAATCGTATAAACCCCGCATACAGCTCGTAAACTGATGGGTCTTGATCCCTTC
>NZ_MJUY01000048.1:0-4397 GCF_002237635.1 Acetobacterium sp. MES1 | reverse complement strand
GAAATGCTGCCGGGAATAGATCGTCGATCGGTACATTTTCGTTCAGTTCCTGGCGGACAAATACAATTGGAATGACAGCTGTTGGCTAAATTTTTTATTTGTTTAATCGGTTCTTCCGTTGAAAACACAACTTTTAAATGCTTGATCTGGCGTTTTTTGAGTTCTTTACGCATGATTTTGGCGACCGGACACATGCTGGTTTTGTAGATATCGGCAACCTTAAAAAGCGTCGGGTCTAATTTGTTTCCGGCACCCATACAACTGATGATGGGTGTTTTTGTGTTTTCTGTTTGGAGCACTAACTCAATTTTGGCCGAAATGGTATCGATGGCATCAACTACATATGAGTAGGAAGAAAAGTCAAATTTATCAGCGTTTTCAGGTAAAAAGAAGCATTGATGAACGTTGACCTGAGCATTGGGATTGATATCCAAAATCCGTTGTTTCATCACCTCGACCTTGTTTTGGCCCACGGTTTTTCGGGTGGCGATCAGCTGGCGGTTGAGATTTGTCAAACAGACCTTATCGTCATCAATGAGATCAAATGAGCCAATGCCGCTGCGGGCAAGGGATTCGGCAGTATAACTACCCACTCCGCCAATGCCAAAGATGGCAACGCGTGCCTGCGCCAGTTTTTCCATGGCATCCCCGCCAAGTAATAATTCAGTTCTTGAAAATTGGTTTAACATTAAAAATTCTCCGTTCAGATATTAATGGTTCATTTTTTTTTACTTTTATTTACAGAGTCAGCTATCATAATCATCTAAAAAATGATGTTTAACCCCATTTTGCTTATAGGAAATAATCGTATTGAGATTGACGTTCTCGACGCTTTTAAAAATATTGCTTTCAATATACGGGCTGGTTTGGCGGAATTTTTTCAGTAGCGTTTTCATTTCCTGACGCTTTGAGGCTCCGCCTTCGTTGTCTGATATCATACAATTTTCAGTAAAGCGGCAGGCACATTGAATAAATTGCAGGTCGTTATGCAACTTCCAGCTGATGATGGCCTCTTCCCGAATCAGATACATCGGTCGGATTAACTCCATATTCTCAAAATTGCTGCTTTTTAGTTTGGGCATCATGGTCTGTATCTGACCGCCGTAAAGCATGCCCATCAGGATCGTCTCTATGACATCGTCATAATGATGGCCCAGGGCGATTTTATTGCATCCCAATTCTTTGGCGTGATGATACAGATGACCCCGGCGCATCCGGGCACAGAGATAGCAGGGTGATTTTTCAATATCGGCCACTGAATCAAAAATCTGCGATTCGAAAACAGTTGCTTCAATATTCAACAGTTTCAGATTTTTTTTGATCATTTCCCGGTTGATCGGGTTATAGCCCGGATCCATTACCAGAAAAACCAGTTCAAATTCGAATTTATTGTGTTTCTTCAGTTCCTGGAATAGCTTGGCCATCAGCATGGAGTCTTTTCCGCCAGAGATGCATACCGCAATTTTATCGCCTTCCTTGACCAGCTGATATTCATTGATGCCGCTGGTAAAGCGGCACCAGATACTGCTGCGATACTTCTTTTTTAAACTTTTTTCTATTTCTTGATAACGTTCCATGATAACTCCTACTTTTTAGTTAAACTTTTATAACAATAATCAAAGATGTCCATAAACGCCTGCAATTCACTGTCAGTGGTTAAATGGCAGAGACTGATCCGCCAGGAAGATCTGGCCAGATCCCTGCTTCCAGTGACCGTCAGAACCGATCGTGAGGGGGTACTGTCGTTGGAACAGGCTGATTTGATCGAAATGCAGACTTCCCGGTCGCTCAGCACAGCCTGAAAGGCTTGGGCCTTGACACCTTTGACACTGAGATTAAGAATGTGGGGAATCGAATGCTCAGTACTGTTCAAAGTTACCAGCGGATACGCTGATAACTGTTTTTTTAACCAGTCGTTTTTTACAGTAACCTTGGCCAGCCGCTCTTCCAGTTCAGCCAGGCACAGTTCAAGGGCCAAAGCCGTTGCTACGGCGCCAGCGGTAAAAGGCGTGCCGCTGCGATAATAACTGGTACTGGCGCCCCCATGAATTTGTGGTTCAAGGATCAGGCGGTCGCTTTTTAGCAGCACGCCCATGCCATTCAGGCCGAAAAATTTGTGAGGTGAAAAGGTAACCAGATCGATTTGATCTAAATCAATTGGTATTTTACCGACAGCCTGAGTGGCATCCACATGAAAAAAGCAATTGGGATAAGCGGCAACAATCGTTGCAATTGATGGGATCGGTTGACAGATTCCCAACTCGCTATCAACATAATTGATAGAGACCAGGATTGTATCTTCTCGAATTAATTCATTTAAATGATCCAGGTCAACAGTACCATCTTTTCTGATTGACACCAGATCAATTTCATAACCAATCGATTGAAGCTGCTTGAGGCTGCCGCTGACTGACGCATGTTCCAGACAGGTGGATATGATATGGCGGCCTACTTCACGATAATTTCTGGCAACACCCTTAATGGCCAGGTTATTGGCTTCAGTGGCTCCAGAGGTGTAGATAACCTCCGAATTTGAACAATTCAGCAGATTTTTTATTTTGATAGTTGCTTGTTTAATCAGTTGCTTGGCATTTTTCCCGGACAGATGGCCGCCGTTTGCATTACCAAAAGCAACTTGATTGATTTGGCAAAATAAATCAAGCACTTGGACATCAACTGGGGTGTCGGCAGCGTAATCTAAATATATCAAGTCGTAACTCCCTTCTAAAAACCTAAACGGTTCATAACTTCTAAAATGACTCAAAAAAATACCCAGATGATTAGTATGAAATCACCAGGGAATTATCCAATTATACTATAAGAGACGTACATTAACAATTGAATATTTTTGTTTTAAGATTTATCTGGGTATAATAAAACAAAATACTGGCGCTGAAAATAAAAAAAGTATTGACAAGAAAATAAAAGGGCAATATAATAAAATCATATAGAAATAATATGATATAAATAATGAAAAGAGGTATCACGATGTCAAAAATTGCAAAAAATCTGACCGACCTGATTGGAAATACACCACTGCTTGAACTATCAAATTATGAAAAGAATTTGGACTTAGAGGCAAAAATCGTAGCCAAACTGGAATACTTTAATCCCCTTTCTTCGGTTAAAGACCGAATTGGCTTTGCGATGATTGATGCAGCTGAAAAAGCAGGTTTGATCAACAAGGATTCAGTCATTATTGAGCCGACCAGTGGCAATACTGGTGTTGGTCTGGCTTTTGTTGCTGCAGCTAAAGGCTATCGTTTAATTTTAACTATGCCTGAGACAATGAGTATTGAACGACGAAATCTGGTTTCTGCGCTCGGCGCTGAACTGGTTTTGACCCCTGGTTCTCTGGGAATGAAGGGTGCTATTGCCAAGGCTCAGGAACTGGCGCAAAGCACCCCCAATGCCTTTGTGCCACAGCAATTCGAGAATCCAGCCAATCCTGAGATTCATCGAAAAACGACGGCGGTTGAGATTTGGGATGACACCGATGGGGAAGTCGATATTTTTGTTGCCGGAATTGGAACCGGTGGAACCATTACCGGGGTTGGTGAAGTTTTAAAAGAAAAGAAACCGGGGGTAAAAATCGTTGCCGTTGAGCCGGAAGCTTCTCCCGTTTTATCAGGTGGAAATCCTGGTCCACATAAAATTCAGGGAATTGGTGCCGGGTTTGTTCCAGGGGTGCTCAATACCACTATATATGATGAAGTCATTAAGGTCAGTAATGAAAATGCTTTCCAGACCTCCAAAGAAATTGGTCGGCGGGAAGGACTGCTGGTCGGTATTTCTTCAGGAGCTGCTATCTACGCAGCCACCGAATTGGCAAAACGACCCGAAAATAAAGGCAAGACCATTGTGGTTTTATTGCCGGACACCGGCGAACGTTATTTATCAACAGGCTTGTTTCAGTAATGAAAATTTCCACTAAGGGCAGGTATGCCTTGCGTTTAATGCTGGACCTGGCGATTAACAACACCGGGGAATACATTCCCATTAAGCGGATTGCTGAACGCCAGGAGATTTCAGAAAAATATTTGGAACAGATTATTACCCAGATATCACGAGCTGGCTTTGTTCGTAGTGTCCGGGGATCTCAGGGGGGGTATCAACTGGCCAACCCCCCGGAAGATTATACTGTTGGCATGATTGTCAGACTTTTGGAAGGTGAATTATCCCCAGTTATTCTGAGTGACGAGGCAGGGAATTATGAGGAAGCAGATCGTCACGTCACCGCTGATGTCTGGCAGGAAATTAAAGATGCCATTGATCAGGTAGTCGATAATATTACCCTGGCAGAACTGGTCAGACGTTACCATGAAAAAGGTAATTGTGAATATTTTATCTGATTTAGTCGACTATAGTTAAGTTTAAAAAAAGAAAAATCGAAGAGA